>JBGTFN010000274.1:0-2776 GCA_041747275.1 Gemmatimonadaceae bacterium
GTGCCGCCCAGAAGGCGTGCGCCGTCGCTGGCGCGCGTCGTTGTGCCGCCACTGATTGTGGTCGGATCGCGCCCTTCGAGCACCGCCGCCATCGCGCGTCCACGCGAGAAGCGCTCGTCAGCTTTCTTGCGCAGCGCCTGCGTGATGACGGCGTCGAGTGCATCCGGAACATCGGAGGAGAGCGAGCGAAGCGGCGTTGGCTCTTCGGTGAGATGCTTGACCAGGATCGACGCGGGCGTTTCCGCCGTGATGACCGGACGACCGGCGATCATTTCGTAGGCCACGAGGCCGAGCGAGTAGAGATCGCTGCGGCCGTCGATCGTCTCCTCGCCGGCCGCCTGCTCGGGACTCATGTAGCGCGGCGAACCGAGCACGAAGCCGGCGCCGGTGAGCCTCGTATCGCCTTCGGTGAGCGCGCGCGCCACGCCAAAATCCGTGAGCATCGCTCGGCCGGTATCGCTGTTGAGCAGAATGTTTTCCGGCTTGACGTCACGGTGCACAATGCCCGCTGCATGCGCATCGTCGAGCGCCATGGCGAGATCGTGCGTGACGGCCATGACCACATCCGAGCCGATCGTGCCTTCGCGCTGCATCCGGTCGCGCAGACTCTCGCCGGGTACGTACTCCATGGCAAACCAGAGCAGTCCGTCTGTTTCGCCCGCGGCATACACCGACACAATGTTGGGATGACGCAGTCGTGCAACCGTGCGGGCCTCGAGCAGGAAGCGCTGTCGCAGTTCGGCGCTGCCCGTGACGTCGGGCGCGATGATCTTGATCGCGACCGGACGGTCGAGTGTGATGTCGCGGGCGAGGAAAACCGTGCCCATGCCGCCGACGCCCAGCACGCGTTCGATCTCGTACTGCCCCGTCAGTGCCCGGGCGAGGCGCCGCTGCAGTTCGAGCTGGTGGTCTGGCATGGAGGCGGGCAGCGGGGCGGGGGGAGCGGCGAGCAGCAGACAGGTCTTGCACACTACGTTCGTAGAGCGCACGCTGTGTCGCAACGTGGTCACAAACCTTGGGCTCCGGCAAGCCGACCCCGCATATACCCGTCGAACGGTTATCCGTTCGACATCGCGAACTCGCTGAACGTTGCATTGTATTTTTTTCCGGAGGGGCAGCTTGCCGCCGACATCGCACTCTTCGTACCGTCCGCGTAGTTCATGCCGACCCGCTCATCGCCGCCGCCTGCTCTTCGCGTTTATCTCGGCGCTGAGCATGGTGGCTGTCGGTGCGCTGGGCGCCTGTCGGCCGTCGGCCCGCATTCCTCCCAACATTGCCCGCATGCCGCCCTCCCTCACCGCCGAGGACCCGCGTTTTCTGGTGATCGCGCACCGGGGAGCGAGCGGATATCGCCCCGAACACACCCTCGAGGCCTACACGCTCGCAGTGAGTATGGGTGCGAACTACATCGAGCCGGATCTGGTGAGCACCAAAGATGGTGTGCTCGTGGCGCGACACGAAAACGAGATCGGCGGGACAACGGATGTCGCGCAACGCTTCCCTGAGCGCCAAACGACGAAGGTGATCGACGGCGACTCGGTCACGGGCTGGTTCACGGAGGACTTTACGCTGGCCGAACTCCGGACGCTGCGTGCGCGGGAGCGATTGCCCTTTCGCGACACGTCCTTCGACGGACAGTTTCTCGTACCCACCTTTGACGAAGTGTTGCGACTCGCCAACCGGCTCTCGCGTGAAGTCGGGCGCGTGATCGGCGTCTACCCGGAAACCAAGCACCCGACGTACTTCCGCTCGATCGGGCTGCCACTGGAAGAACCGCTGCTCGAGGCGCTGAATCGTGCCGGCTGGAATCGCGGTGACGCGCCGGTATTCATTCAGTCGTTCGAGGTGGGCAACCTGCGGAAGCTTCGCACGATGACGAACGTGCGGCTGATTCAGCTCATTGCCAACGGCTCGCCGGCCGATCGCAGTGAGGGCGGTGACGTGCCCACGTACGCTCAGATGATCACGCCAGATGGGCTGCGCGATGTCGCCGCGTATGCCTATGGCATCGGCCCCGAAAAATCGCTGGTGTTGCCTGCAGAGCGCGGCGCGACGACGCTCGTGCGTGACGCGCACCTACAGGGGCTCAAGGTGCACGTGTGGACGCTACGACGCGAGCCGCGGTTCGTCGGCACACGTTTCGCCGGTGACATGGCGGCCGAAGCCCGCGCCTTCGCAGCGGCAGGCGTAGACGGTGTGTTCAGCGACAATCCGGATATCGTGTTGCGCGCGGTGTTGCCGTAGCGACCGCACGGCGAGCCACAGGTGCGATCAGCGCGGCTGCTGCTCAGTTTGATACACCGAGAACATATAGCCGTCGGGGTCACTGAACTCAGCCGACCAGCCACCGGGCGCGTGGCTCACGGGCGTGACGATGTTGGTGCCGGCCGCTGCCAGCTGCGAGACCACGCCGTCAATGCCACCGTCGGCCAGATCGAAGACGAGGATTGGCGAGTTGCCCGGCCGCACCTCGCCAAAAAAGAAAATCAGATCCACGTTGCCGGGAGGGACCATCGTGAGCCTTCTTGTTGCCGCCGGTCGGCGGAATGTGAGGCCGCGTTCGCGCAATTGTGAGCAGGTGCCCGTCCGGGTCGTGCAAACCGGCGCCGTTCGTCGCTACCACGACGGGCAACAGCGCACGGCGGATCAGGCCAAGCGGCAGGTGAGCACTATCCTGGTGAGCGAAGTCCGCGTCGACATGCGCGAGTCGCTGCCGGAGCGCAGAGATGCGCTGCCGCATGGCCGTGGGCGTGAGGCGCAGCAGCCAGGCGATCTC
>JBGTFN010000275.1:0-5729 GCA_041747275.1 Gemmatimonadaceae bacterium
TCGGTCAGGTACAGGTCACCGTACGCAAGGTGGTGAACAACGCCAACGGCCTGCTGTGCCCGTTCGAACGCCACGCTCCACGCACTTTCGTAGGCATCGTTGTCTGCTTGTGCGTCGAGTGTCGCCTCGAACACCGGCAGCTCCAACGCTCGCGCCTGTGCGGCGAGAATGGATCGGCGAATACCGTGAATACTTACGCGATCGTGTGCTGGCGAGACCGTGGTAAGCAGTCCCACGACGCGTACGGCGGCGTCGGCGCGAAGGGCGGCCAGCGCGAGTGTGCTGTCCTTCCCACCCGAGTACGCAAGCACGACAGGCGTAGGTGCGTCGTGCGGCTTCGCTGACATCGGTTGACTGGCGATGAAATGTGTCACGTATCTACGAGCAATGCGGCCAGCTTCCTCGGTGCCACGCGCCGATAGGCGTCACGAATGAGCGGCTCGATGTCGCTCCACCGCGGACGTTTGTCGACCCACACGCCCACCCACCCGCTCTTGCCCACGTACGGCGGCACGAAGTAGCGCGCCGAGTCCATCGCAGTCAGTGCGCGCTGATTCTCGGCCGCGCAGTGCAGCCACAGGCCGTGTCGTCCCACGCCGTGATGATTGTCCGGTTCGGCGTACATGGCGAAGATCTTGTTCTTCACGCGAAATGTCGGCGCACCCCACGCTTCCACTTCGTGGGCCTCGGGCAGTGCGAGACAGATGACGCGCAGGCGGTCGAGCGGCGTGGTGGGCATGGTGACTTCAGCGACTCGGCGTGCCAGTCTCTCACGCGCTTAGCTCGGGGAACCGAACGTACTTGACGAGTGCCACGATTCCTGCCGCGCACAGGAGTACAAATCCGAGAATGTCGAGCGCATCGAAGGCCGGGCGTGAGTCACGGAGCAGGCGGCCGAGATTGCCGCAAACGAATCCCGATCCGAAAAGCAGGGCTGCCGCTGCACGCAGCCGCGATGGATTGGCAGATCGAATCTCGTAGAGCGGCGCCGCTATCGTCAATGTCAGGCCAGCGAGTAGAACCACCAGGCTCCGGTACGGCCGGGGCAGCACAAACGCAATGACGAATATGCCCAGCAGCATCAGGACGCGCTCAGGTAGTGGCCGCTGCATTTCCATGAGCGCGACTAGCTACGCCGCGGGCGAGTTGACCAGCGCGCCGTAGCTGTAATGGCTGGCAATCAACACCTCTCCCAGCGCTGCGGCATCGTTTCGCGTCATACTGTTCACAGGGGATGAGTAGGTTGGCCGCTGCGTTGACCCCGCTGCGGCGGGTGCAGCAAGCGGGGGGAGAAAGTAGTGGTGTCTCGCTCAACCGTCCAGCCGCAGCCGCGGTGTCGCCTGCCGAGCGGATGGGATCTCGACCGTGGTGGCGCTATCCCCAGAAAATCCCCGTTGGATCACGCTCCACCACCCGCAACAGAATCTCGATAGAGCCCGCCTGCGGGAGCAGCCCGCAGCTGTGCCACTTGAGATCTCGATGCACGCAATACAACGTCCGCAGCTTCAGCTTCGCGACATACCGAAACTTGGCGACCGGGTGCCGGCTCCACTCTGCGGGATCGCGGAATGAGGGGCGCTCCTCGAACAGCTCGACGGACGTCGGACCGACGGTGTAGACATGCCGAATCTGGTCTCGCACGTGCATCGGGATACGATCGCAGTGTTTGCTGAGGAGCACTTCTATGCGCTTGCGGTCCAGCTCTGAAATAGCCATCGTCTGGTTTCTCAGCTCGCGAAGGTCGTTGTGTGACGTTTGTCAGTGGTCCATCAAATGCCCTCCCAGCGGGTGCCTGCTACCGCGGACACGCCGCTCGACGCAACGTACGCCTGCAACGCGTATCGTCTCACGTATCGCTACCAGCCGCAACACAGAGCGCACACGGCTATGGCTCGGAGCCACCAGAAAGTTTCGTGTTGCCGCCGTGCAGCCTCTACTACGGGGTGGCCTCGATAGTGTGGCGCTGGAAGCGTACGCCGCTTCAGGTGCAACTAACCCGGAACCCCGTGCGCCTGTCGGTTCGCCCAGTTAACTAGCGCGCCGAGCACATCCGGATACGAGCCTTTCTCGTCCATGAACGCAACTGCGCTCAGTTCATTGGCAGAGTTTCGAAAGAAAAGCGGATGCCTGGCAAGGACTTCACGAATCCTCACATCACGGGCGTAGTCACCAAGCTTCTTCTGGGACGCTCGTTCAATCGATGTGATAAGGTCGACGACCAGCGTGAACCACTGGTGCCACCCAACCCAACGTGGAAGTGCCTTCATGTGAAGCAACGTCGACCAATCGCTTCGCGTAGCGGAGAATGCTGCGGGCTTTCCGCCGACGGCGACAAGAAATCCCGCACGCTCGAGATCCCCGACTGCTGATCTTATGCCGACCAGCGTGTACGACAGTGCATCGGAAAGCTCCTTGACCGTCTTCGGGGCGTCGCTGCCAAGCGCAACGGCCAGCACATCTGCTTTCGTGCCCACACCGAATCCGAGACGCAGCCTAAGCATCAGGTTGCTGGGCGTGTTGGTTGGAGCATTCGTCGCTCTCGAAACCTCCGGCAGGAGGACAGTTGCCACTGCGTCATCGTGCGCTGACAGACTGCGCCACCTCGGATGCTTTGCGAGCGCACGCGTTTGGTTGGCGAACTTCGAGACGCGGTCATGAATCTCGAGCGGATAGTCCTTCTTGAGGTTTTTCAATCGCTGTACGCTCAGCAGACTCGCGTTCAGCTCAACCCAGCTAAAGAGCACGTCCGTGAGTCGCGGTTCGCGGTCTGCCAGGAAGAGTGATGCCAACACCAGCGCTTCAGGATCAACGATGGATTGCCACGATTTGCCGGCCGTGGCAGAACCGCCGATCGCACTCCACTCGCGCCAAGCGAGATCCGTCGTGACTCTTTCGAGATCACGTATCAGTTGTTGCGCGACTATTCCTGACATGGCTCACTACGTGGTCGAGGATTTCGTGATAGCGGGTGCCGACGTTCTTTTCTCGCGCCCAATCTGCAGCCGACGCCAACTCCAGGTCGGTAGGCATGAGCGCGAGCAGATCGCGAAAGTGTCGGTTGTTGGCATCCGGTTGATCCGAGGCCGCCTCGAGCTTGAAGAAGATCAGGTCACGTCGATCGGCGACGCCAATATCGAGGCCGTGGTAGCTGCGCCAGTGCAGCCGAGCGGCGAATCCCGGAGGAAGGCCGATGTCCCACTGGTTCGCGGGTCCTCGATTCATCCAGTTTTCCGGAAGGCCAAAGTCACGCGCCACCTGATTGATTGCAGAAACCAATGCCTGCGGCAGCGGTTCCGGAGGGCGAGAGATGCTGGATAGTTCGCCCGGTACGTCGGTAACCGCCACAATGTCCACATCGCGGGTTGCTCTGTCGATAATACCGAGCAGGTGCAATGCGGCGCCGCCAATCACGACGATGCCAACGCGCTCGTTCGATGCTTCAAGCAGCTCCCCGACGGCCCGCAGGGCTGATTCTATATCGTGAGAGTTCAGTAGCCGATCAGCTATCATTTCGCGGTAGTAATGGAGTCTTGTCACTAAGATAATATAATATTGCTATATAACAAGTATGGAATTTGCTCATGCGCGGTTTTGAGCCCGCCCAACCTTTCGCAGCACCTCAGAAAGCTCAGGACCGACCCAAGTGTAGCTTTCCACCCTCGACCTTCACCTCTCGACCTGATCTTCGCGTGACGCTGCTCTCCTGCTCCAATATCGGGATCTCCTTCGGAGCCACCGAACTCCTCAAGAACGTCACCTTCACCGTCGCCGAGGGCGAACGGTGGGGCATCATCGGCCGCAACGGCGCCGGCAAGACGTCGATCTTCAGCGTCATCACCGGCGACCGTCCGCCCAACGTCGGCAGCGTGGCGCGCAAGCCGGGGCTGCGGCATGCCCTGCTCGACCAGCACCGAGCCTTCGAAGGCGCCACCACCGTCTGGCAGGCGGGCGCCACCGCCTGGCGCGAGGTCATCGCGCTCGAACAACGCATCGCGGAGCAGGCGATGGCGCTGGGCGAAATGGGTGACAACATCACCGACGAGATGCTCGAGAAGTTCGGGCACGATCAGGAGCGATTCGCGGACCTCGGCGGCTACGTCTACCACGCCCGCGTGGACGCAGTACTGCAAGGACTCGGCTTCGACGCCGAGGAATCGAGAACTCGGCTCGTCTCCACGCTGTCGGGTGGCGAGCGCGGTCGTGTCGGCTTGGCGGCTCAGCTCATCGCGCCGGCCGACCTGTTGCTGCTCGACGAACCCACCAACCACCTCGATCTCGATACCACCACCTGGCTTCAGGACTGGCTCAAGGACGCCGACGAGACGGTACTTGTGGTATCGCACGATCGTGCGTTTCTCGACGCGGTCTGCACGAACATTCTGCACGTGGAAGCCAAGTCGAGCGAAGCGTACAAGGGCAACTACAGTCAGTTCGTGCCGCAGCGCGCCGAACGGCGGCTCACACGTGAGCGTGAGATGGAGAAGCAGCGCGCGTACGTGAAGAAGGAAGAGGAGTACATCCGTCGCAACATCGCGGGCGTCAACTCGTTTCAGGCAAAAGGCAAGCGCAAGCGCCTCGAGCGGCTTCCACGCCTCGCGCCACCGCCGGGTGATCCGGCCGCCATGTCGCTCGAGTTCAAGGTCGCCGAACGCGGTGGTGATCAGGTGGTGGCGATCAAGGATCTGCGCGTCGAAGTGCCTGGTCGTGTGCTCGTGGACGACTTCACGACGGTACTCAGGCGCAATGACTTTGTGGCGCTCGTGGGGCCCAACGGTGCCGGCAAGTCATCGTTCATTTCCACGATTCTCGGTGACCGCGAGCCGGCCAGCGGCTCGGCGAAAGTCGGCGCGTCCATCATGCCCGCGTGGTTCCGCCAAGATCTGTCCGACCTGCCGCTTCGCTCATCCATGTCAGACGCGATCCACAGTCAGCGTCCGCTCTGGAATCGCGGACAGGTGCAGAATCATCTCGGCGCATTCGGGTTCAGCGGCGAGGAAGTGTTTCGTGAAATCCACACGCTAAGTGGTGGCGAGCGTGCGCGCATGGCGCTGGCGATCATGACGCTCACCGGCGCGAACCTGCTCGTGCTCGACGAGCCCACCAATCACCTCGACGTCGAGAACATCGAAGTGCTCGAAGATGCGCTTGATGAGTACGAGGGGACCGTGTTGCTCGTGAGTCACGACCGCGCATTTCTGCGTGAAGTGGCGACGCGGGTGTGGTGGTTCAAGGGAACGCGTTTGATGGACTTCGACGGGCCATTTGTGGAGTGGGAGGCGGATCAGGCACGGAGGGGGTGATTCCACGCGCACAGCGGTCGCTACCTTCCCCGCCCTGGCGTCCAGGGCGCACCCGCCGCCTCGAGCGCCGCGCGGAACCGAGCGATGTCTCCCTCCATGAACGCACGCAAATCGCGAGCGAACGCGTCCAGTTCCACTTCCGCGAGTTCGACCTGCTCCCGCTGCGTCTCCGTAGCCGGCATGCGCGTGCCGAACGTGCTTGTGGCGGTCCCCACGCGGCTCGAGATCGACATTTCATCCGATTGGTTGAGGCGTGAGCGCGCGGGGTCGCCGTTGAGACGCCGTTCGAGCGTTGCCAGCGACACCGTGATCGAATCGAGCCGTGTGTGCAGCAAGGGCTCCGCGCGCGGCGTGACGATCAGCGTCGCGCGCACGCTCCGCAGCTCATCGCGCAGCTGACCCATCTCCGAGCTGATCATCGAGCGCTTG
>JBGTFN010000276.1:0-11143 GCA_041747275.1 Gemmatimonadaceae bacterium
TCGCACGCCGCAAGCACCGGCGCGGGTTCGCGCGGCTAGGGATTCCATTGCGCCGTGCCGTGGTGGAGACCCAACTCGCTCGCGTCAACGTGAGCCGCCTGCCGGCCAATCCCCTTACGGCACCGCACGTGGCCATCGCGCTGCTCGCGCATTGGGCCGCGTCGAGCGCGGCGTTCGATCTCGCGTACGAGGCGCGAATAATGAAGGGGAACTGTCGCCTGCTCTCCCAGACGTCACGCACGCCGCTACCCCTCGCCACCACGGGCGAAGCATGACGGCGCCGCGTGTTCTCGAGGCCGACATTTGCATCGTCGGCTCCGGAATCACCGCGGCGCTCATGGCCGAGAAGCTCGCGGCCGAACGCGACGCGACGATTCTCGTGGTCGAGGCTGGTGGGCACTCGACTCCACTGCGCGAGCGCGCACTCAAGCGCGCGCGGTGGATGGAATATGGCGAGACACCTTGGCCCAACGATCATCTCGACGACCAGAACGCGCTCGGCACCGCGTATGGCTTTTCGCCGTCGATGAACGTCGGCGGGCTTGCCCTGCACTGGGGCGGCGTAACGCCGCGCTACTCGCCCGAAGACTTCCGACTGCGCACTCTCTATGGCGTGGGCGACGATTGGCCCATCACGTATGACGACCTCGATCCCTTTTATCAGGAGGCCGAGGAGCGCATGGGGATTGCGGGCGAGCAAGGGCCAGCGGCGATGGATCCGCGCGGCAAGCCCTTCCCTATGCCCGCGCTCCCGCTCAGCGACAATTTGCAACAGTTGCGAGAGTGGGCGGGCAAGGCAGGGATCGCGATGTGGAGTCAGCCGAGCGCGAAGAACTCAGTGCCGTATCAGGGACGAGGTGTCTGTCAGCGTTGCGATACGTGCTATCCGATTTGCCCGAGCGGCGCGAAGTACTCGCCCGATTTTTCGTTCGATGCGCTCGTACGTTCGGGGCGCATCAGGCTCGTGACGGACACACTCGTGCGTCGGTTACATGCCGACTCGCGCACGGGGCGCATCACGCACGCGACGGCGAACGTCACGAAGGCTACGCGGCAAGAGGTGACGTTCCGTGCGAGGAGCTTCGTGCTCGCCGCCGGCTTCACGTGGACGCCGCATCTGCTGCTGCTCTCGGCCAGCGGCGCATATCCTGACGGTCTTGCCAACCGCTCTGGACTCGTCGGCAAGTACATCTGCGGTCATCGCAATGTCGGCGCGCAGATCCGTCTGCCGATGAAGCTTTTTCCTGGAGTGAACGCGCAGCACTCGCTCGTCTCCAAGCAGTTTATGCGGCCGGGCGCGCTGGACCGGTATATCCGTCACGACCTGCGCGTGTGGGAGTCGCCCTTCGGCCAGGAGCCGCGCCTTCGCGATGACTCGGGTACGCTGCTCTTTGGAGACGCGCTCATGACTGATTGGCGCGCGCGCACTGTGAAGGGTACGGCGCGTGTGCGTGCGTACTACGACGTGCTTCCGGCGCGCGAGAGCGAACTCACGCTTGACCCGAGCGTGAAGAACGCGTGGGGCGACCCGATGCCTCGTTTGCAATTCCGAGACGCGCCTGAATCGGTGGCGCTGCGCGCGTGGACTGAGCAGACCATTCGCGACCTCTTCCAACGCATGGCGCGCGCAGGCGACGGCGAGATCATCTCGAACGCCTCGGCGGCCGGCGACATCGGACAGGAACATCCCGGCGGCGGATGCCGGATGGGCAATGATCCTGCGACGAGCGTCGTCGACCGTGACGGCCGCGCGCACGACCACGAGAATCTGTTTGTCGCCGGCGCGCCCACCAACGTGACGGCGAGTTGTTGCAACGGGACGCTCACCTTCGCGGCGCTCGGCCTGCTGACGGCGGCGCGCGCGGGCGAGGATTTCTCGGCGCGTTCGGTTCGCAATCCGTGAGTGGCGCTGCCAGGCCTCTACCGGCGAATCCCCGGTATCCATGTAACCTGCGTCGTCGGGCTCATCCACACACCTGCACCGCCTCCCGGGCCTCCCGGCGCAGTGACTCCGCGTAGCCCGCCGTGCCGCGGATGATACGGTCCTGCTCTCTCAGCATGTCGCACGCCTCGCGCACGGAGCCACGCGTATGGCGGATCATGCCGAGCACCCGAAGGGTGGCCGCCAGATCCGTGCTACGTGGAGATCCGCGGCGCTGGATGGAGAGCGCGTGCACGAGCAGCGACTCAGCGCTCGCCCACTCTCCTGCCCCCATCAGCAGCCGTGCATAGTGCGTTTCATCGGCCGCGATATCGTCGTGCTCACGTCCAAGCAGGCGATAGCGGATGACAAGACCGCGATGCACCAGCGCACGCGCCGAGTCGCCATCTCCGAGGCCGTGCAGCGCAAGCCCCAGATTGATGTAGCCGTTGCCGACCTCCGGATTGTCCTCGCCGAAATGCCCCCGCGTCAAATGCAGCGCGGCTGCATACTGATCGCGCGCGTCGGCATAAACGCCTTGTTCTCGAAGCACATGACCGAGGTTGCGATGACTTTGCGCCACGAGGAGCGGCTCGAGCGGACGACGCATCGTGTCCAGTATCAGGGCTCGGCGGACAAGGGAGTCCGCTTCGCTCGTGAATCCGCGTCGCGCGAGGTGTACGCCGAGGGCATTCAGTGCGCGGGCGACACTTCGGGCGGTGTCACCCTTGAGCTCGCTCCACAACGTCAGGCTCTGGCGCAGTTCAGCCTCACCGTCGTCTCCTCCACCCGCGTAACTCAAGACCAGGCCAAGATTCTGGAGCTGCGCGGCTAGCATCAGTGAGTCAGGGCGCTCACTTTCTGCCACGCGCGTGAGTGCGAGTTTCGAGGCACGCACGGCACCGCTGAAGTCGCCAACCCCGAAGTAGGCGGATCCGATCTGAGACAACAGGCGTGATGCTTCCTCGGGCGCGTCGGTGAAGTCGCGTTCGACGCGCGCCACCGCGCTGTCCAGCAGCCGGCTCGGCGTGGGCACCCCGCTGGTCGTGGCGTACGGATACATGGAGCCGAACATGCCCAGCAGGAAATCGTTCATGCGATCGGCACGATCACGTTCGGCGATGGCGAGCGTGGCCTCGGTGCGGATGCGCCGCGACTGCAGCGCGGTGACGACCGTGAAGGAAATCAGCAGCAGTGTGGCGACCGCGCCGAGCACCATCATGCTCCTGTGGCGCATCCAGAATCGTGTGAGTCGGTAGGCAGCTGTGGCAGGCCGTGCCAGCACCGGACGTTTGGCAAGAAAGCGTTCAATGTCGGCGGCCAGGGCACTCACGGTGCGATAGCGTCCATTGGGCGCGAACCGCAGTGCGGTGGCAATGATCGCGTCGAGATCGGGCGGAATCTCGAGTCCGGTGCCGGACACACGTGATGCCGGTACCACCCGCTCGCGCTCGAGCACGTCCAGCCAGCGATGCGGCGGCACGTTCCCGAGGTCCACCGGTCGCTGGCCCGTGAGTAGCTCGTACAGCAGCACGCCGAGCGAATAGACATCGCTCGCCGTTGAGACCAGGTCGCCGCGCAGCTGCTCGGGACTGGCATACGCCGGCGTGACCAGCATGGTTGCCGGCGCATCACTGGGCGCAGCGCTGAGCCCGTTCAGCGATGCAGTCTCCGCTGAGTCGGAGTCGGCGAGCACCTTGGCGACACCGAAATCGAGCAGCTTTACGGTTCCGCCGTCGGTGACCAGCACATTGGAGGGCTTGATGTCGCGGTGAATCACCAGGTTTTCGTGTGCAAACTGCACTGCCGCGCACGTCTGCAGAAACAGATGCAACCGAGCCGTCAGGGAGAGAGCGCGCTGCGTGGAGTGCTGCACCAGCGAGAGCCCCTCGACGTACTCCATGGCGAAGTACGGGCGCCCATCGTGCGCCACACCGCCGTCGAGCAGTCGCGCGATGTTGGCGTGCACCAATCGCGCGAGCGTTTGTCGCTCGTGGACGAACCGACGGGCAAAACCAGGGTCGTCCCCCTGGCTGTGCCGTACCACCTTGAGTGCGACCGGCATGTCGAACTGGCCATCGGCACGCTCGGCGAAGTACACGACTCCCATGCCACCCTCGCCGATTCGACGGGCAATGCGATACGGGCCCACCAGAGCTCCCGCGTCGAGCTGTCCGGTGTTGCCTGTGCCGGCAACCAGCGGCAGCAGTGGCGCAGCGAGATCGAGCGCCGTGCCGGAGAAGATCTGCTCGTTCTGGTTGAGCACCAGACACACGGCATCGTACAGTTCGCGATCGGAGTACGCGCAGCGCGCGAGCCATGCTTCGCGATCGGCGTCGGACAGCTCGAGCACCGTGTCGAGCGCGGGCTCGAGCCGTGTCCAGAGATCGTGCGACTCCAGCGGATGGCTCATGAATCGGGTAGACTGAGTGGCGGAGCGGTCATCGGGCGCGACTCCATCGACTACACGGGGGCATCTCCTGACATCACGGCCGCCAGCCATCCCCTGGCTTTGAGCCAGTCCCGGCGGACGGTGCGCGCCGTGACGCCGAGTGCCGTGGCCGTTTCTTCCTCGCTCATGCCGATGAAGAACCTGCACTCCACCACCTGCACCAGGCGGGGTGACAGCGCCCCGAGGCGCGCCAGCGCATCATCGAGCGCCACGAGAGTGTCGGCAGAATCATCCCTGGCCAGCTGCAGATGGTCGAGGTTCACGGCAATCGGCGCTTCACCACGTTTGACAGCGTGCCGACGGCGCGCGTGGTCGATCAAGATGCGCCGCATCGCGGTGGCTGCGAGCGCGAGGAAGCGAGCCCGGTCCTCCCAGGGGACCCGCGAGGAATCCACAAGTCGAAGATAGGCCTCGTGGACCAGGGCAGTCGTGTCAAGCGTGTGACCCGTGTTCTCGTTGCTGAGTGCGCGTCGCGCGACTCGACGCAACTCCTCGTAGGCCAACGGGAACACCACCTCCGCCATGGACGGATCGGCGCCGAGCGCGAGCACCTCTGCGGTGATATCACGGGTGATGTCCGTCATGCGGGCAACGCGGCGGGGAGCATACTTGCTAAAGTATGCTCCGCCGACCGGTTGCAGGAGACGGGCGACCGAAAGGCCGGCCGCCGCCATCGGAATCATCCGCCGTGCGCGAGGTTGAGCCGCTCGATGATGTTCTTCTGCGCTTCGAGCTGTGCGCGGGTAGACGACGCATTCGCGCGGACCGCCTCGGCGGCTTGCATTGCGGCGCCGAAGGTCACGTCGAGCGAGCCGTCACCGTTGGAGTCAACGAGCTGCTCCCATCGGTAACCGCCATCGGCCAGGTTGATCCAGGCCGCGAACAGCTGCTGGTCGAGGTTGCGTGACATGTCGCCTCCACCACCGGAGTTCTGGAGGATGGCTCCGGCCTGCGCCAGCGTATTGGCTTCCCGCCGTTCACTGAAGATGATGGACAGATGGTTCGCGATGGTCAGGTAGCACACCAGCGCCGGCTCCCCGACCGGACTATTGCGAACGTTGCGATACTGGGTCTGCCAGTATCCCGAACTGCGGGCGCGTCCGGAGTTGCCGGCAATGACAACGGCAATGGTCGCTGAACCCTTTCCGCCGTCATCATCGGTGGCAGACAGCGCCACCTCGCGCAGACAGGCGGCGGTGAAGGTCTTGCTGAAGGCATCGATGACCGTGCGCGGGTTGATGCTCGGGCTGGGAAACGGGTCGGGATTGGGCGGAGCGCTGAGCGACGTGAGCGTGCGTGTCGTTCCATCCTTCCAATCCCAGAGGAGCGTCAGGTCGTCGCTGCCGGGATCGGTGGCCCTCCCGGAGAAGTCCACAGGCGCATTCACGCTCGTCAGCAGTACCGGTTTGCCGTTGATGACAGTTGTTGCGTCTTCGTTGATGGTGACGGTGGGCGCCACGTTGCTGATGGTCACGGTGAACGACTTCGAGTCCTCACCGCCGTCCTTGTCGCGCACGGTCACGCTCGCGGTGAACGATCCATTGTCTCCGTACCGACACCCCGGTGAGGTGATGAGTCCCTTGAGCACTCCCCCCACGACGCTCGACGTCACGGTGCCCGGCTGGTTGAGCGTGCCGTACGTCGCGCTGTTGTAGCAGGTGATCGTGGCGCTGTGCGTATCGATGGTGCCGGGGTCGGTAAAGGAGGCGCTGATTGGGATGAGGGTGAACTCAGGGCCGGACTTCACCTGTGCCGGATCAAGGGTGAGCGTTGGCGCGACGTTCGTGACGGAGACCGTGAACGACGCGGTGGCGCTCCCGCCCAGGCTGCTCTTCGCGGTCAACGTGACGGTGTACGCGGGGCCGTTGTCAACGGTCGGCTCACTCCAGCTCCAGCTGTTGCCCGTCACCACGATCGTCCCCCGGGATGCGCTGATCGTCGCCGTCCCGCCATAGGGATCTGTGAGCGAGCCCCCGTTCATCGCCAGGCTGCCTTCGGGAAACGTCACGCTCGCGGCGTTCACCGTCACCTCGGGTGGCTCCGGCGTCACACCTATTGCAGCGGCGAGGTTGAGCCGAGGCCTTTCGATTTTGTTGTAGCTGATTGGTGTGCCGGTGGTAATCATGCGGTCGAGCAGCTGATCAACCGATTCAGAGGGATAGCGCTGCTTGAGCACGGCGAAGGCCCCGGCAACGTGAGGCGACGCCATCGACGTACCGGACTTCGCGCCATACGAGTTCGACGCAAGCGACGATACGATGTCCGTGCCCGGCGCGAAAAGCTGGAGCTGCGATCCAACATTGCTTGTCGAATTGATGACATCGTCGTTCCGCGTGTTTCCGACCGCCACCACGGTACTGATGCACGCCGGAAAGCCAATGGCGTTCTGGATGGAGTTATTGCCCGACGCAGCCACAGGCATGACGCCAAGACTGCGCAACAGCGCCATTGCATTCGTGGTCGCAGGATCGGCGTTGTTGCATGTACCGCCAGCTGTTCCTCCGCCGAGGCTCAGGTTGACGGCATCGATACGGAGATCCCCGGTGAGTGCCTGCTCGAACGCCAGACCAGCCACGAAGTCGAGACCGGCAACCACGTCTGCTCTGAACGCGCGGGTGCATGGCGGGGTACCATTGGGGCCGCAGTCCACCTCGTCGCGATGGAACACCTGCACAAGAATCAACTCGGCACCCGGCGCGACGCCGGATACCGGTGCATTCGCTGTGGGGTCGCCACCTCCGGCGACGATGCCGGCCACGTGCTGTCCATGCTCACACAGGTTGGAAAGCCCGGACTGGCACGCGGGTACATTGAGACTGGCGGCTCCGGGCCCGATCACTTCCGTAACCTCTCCGGGACACAGCGACTGCTCCGATCCTGCCGTGGGTCTGGAAAAACACGCTTCGGCAAAGACACGTCCCTGAATGAACGGATGATTGCGATCGAAGCCGTTGTCGAGCACCGCAACGATCCGGTTTGCTCCCGTGTAACCCAGCTCGCGCGTGAAACTGGCGCCGATTACTGAAAGGCTCGCATCAAGCTGAATGTCGAGCAAGCCATCGTCGGAAATGCCCACCACGCCAGGTACCGTGGAAAGCGCCTGGCGCTGTTCTTCGGTCACCTCGATGGAGAAGCCGCCGATGTTCGGGTAGGTGCGATAGATGGTACCGCCAATGGTCGATTGCACAAGGTCCACGACGCGTGAGACGGGAACGCCTCTCTCGAGCGCCACCAGCACGCGCACCGAACCATCGCCCGTCACGGTGACATCGGTGCGTGCCGCGCCCCCTGATTCAGGCGCAACGGGCGGGGACACGTCGCCGCGGCAGGCGGCTACCATCAGCACGCTAGCCGCCAGCAAAACGTTTCTGAAAGCTCGCACAGGCAATCTCCGGTAGGGGGCACGGATACTCGGCCCATTGCCGAGATCCTTACCGGGGATGGCGCGGAAAGTCGTCGCAACCGGACATTGCCACGGCGACACCGCTGCCCGTTCCCGAAACTGCCGCCGGGCGCGCCTTCGGACCGGTGCGTGGTTGGGAATCGCCCCGAATACGATTGCATTACTGTTGGCGTTTCGCGGGGTTACGGCGGTATGCGCAGCGTTGCCCTCTTTCCCGATCGCTTGCGCATCGACTTCGACGACCACGGAGCGGCGTTCATGCGTGGCATTGCGGCCACGGACGTTCTATTCGACTTTTGAAGTCGTCGCGATCACGGTTCCGCAGACCATCGCAGAATTCACTTTCGCGCGCCGGAACGACTACGAGGACGCCGCCTTGGGGGTACACCTCCTGTACGTTAGCCCCGGCGACGTCGTGGCCGACGTGTACGTCTACCCGGCTGCTTGTCGAGAGCCCGTCAGTCGCGCAGCATCAAACACATTTGAAGTTTGAGGACAGAGCGTGAGCACAACTATTGTTCGCAACGGGTTCATTGCCGCTGGCGTCATGAACATTGCAGGCGTTCTACTATTCTCGCGGCAATTTACAAACGTTGCCATTAACGAAGCCGATCCCGTCGTAATGTCGAACTTTGGTCTCGCGATGATTTTGGTATGGGGCATAGCTTACGTAGCAGCCGCCCCCATCAGCGATAATGTCAAATGGCTTGCTGGGGCATTTGCAATCGAGAAGCTTATCTACGTCATGGTATGGATTTCATGGCATTCAGAGAATAGTCTCTCGAAACTCTTCTCAAAGGATCTGTTCGCAGGCGCATTCTTCAGCATTTACGGACTGAACGATCTACTGTTCATGCTGTTCTTTGCTTGGGTCTTCTATTCCCAGCTCCGCTTTCGGGCAAAGTGAAGCATCGCGCGTTGACTTCGCCGCGGCGTACGTCGCCCGTCCGGCCGCATTTGATTTGAAGCGCAGCAGAACGCCAGGCGTTGAGGCTGTGCGCGCTGTTACGCGGCGTATCCCGCTTTAGCGAGCTTCTCGATGTTGTGCACCAGGCAATACAGCTTCTACTGCGCGTCGACCTTCGCGCGGCCGCGCAGCAGCGGAACACGGCAGCCCGTTTGTCGCTCGCCTTTCAGGGCTTTCCAGACTGGAATGAACGACACGCGTGGAGTGACTACCGGCGAACAAGTCTCGGTCAAACACACGGATCGCAAGATCTTCTTTCTCTGGCGACCATTCCTGCGGGACCCGAACGACGACATGGTGCTGGAGGTCGCGGCGGAAGCGCAGTGCCAATACATCGTCACATTCAATACGCGCGATTTTGCCGGGGTCGAGAAATTCGGGCTCCAGACGCTTACGCCGGGGCAGTTCCTTGCCCTATTGCAGGAGGAAACATGAGCACCATCAGTCTGCGGCTTCCCGAGTCCCTGCATGCGCAGGCTCGTCTGCTGGCCGAGCAGGAAGGCATCTCGATCAACCAGCTGATCGCAACGTCGCTGGCGGAGAAGATGTCCGCTCTGCTCACCAGCGAGTACCTCGAGGCGCGCGCCGCGAGGGGCTCCAGGACGGACTTCAAGCG
Source organism: Gemmatimonadaceae bacterium (assembly GCA_041747275.1). Classification (GTDB taxonomy): domain Bacteria; phylum Gemmatimonadota; class Gemmatimonadetes; order Gemmatimonadales; family Gemmatimonadaceae; genus JAABRT01. The sequence continues at coordinate 9,360 of JBGTFN010000276.1, forward strand.
CGTGCTCAAGAAGGTCAAGGATCGGCCACCGCTCGCGGGCGACGAGCGGTAGCTCACGTACGATCAGCGTATGCGCACAATGTTCTTCCCGCGCGACCGCCCGCTCTCCTGATACGCAACAGCCTCACGCAATCCAGACGCGGCAAACTCCCGGTCAAGCACGGACCGCAGCTTGCCCTGCATGACCAGTGTGGACAGGTATTCGAGATCCTTCTGCGTGGTCTCGGCGAGCAGGCTCTCGAAGGTTGGCGCCACGAACCAGCCGTATACGATCGCGCCCATGAGCGATCGTATCGGACCTAGCCAGCGATCGGCGTCCGGACCGCCCACCACGACGACTCGGCCGTTCGGCACCAGCGCGCGACGCAAGGCCGACGGCGCATGATTGCCGACGTTGTCGATGATGACGTCGTACCGCACCGTTCCGGTGGTGAAATCCTCAGTCGTGTAGTCGATCGTGGCGTCCGCACCGAGCGATCGCACCAGCTCCATATTCCGCGTACTCGCAACACCGGTCACGTGTGCACCAAGCGCCTTGGCGATCTGTACGGCGTATGTTCCTACGCCCCCTGACGCGCCGTTCACGAGAACACGCGCTCCACTCGTCACCCGACCCACATCGCGAACCGCCTGCAATGCGGTGGTCGCCGCAACCGGCATGGCCGCCGCTTCGGCCAGGCTCATCGAATCCGGCACGCGTGCGATGGCGCCCGTCTCGCGCACAGTGACATACTCGCTAAATGCGCCTGTGCTGGCGCCAAACACCGAGTCCCCTGCAGCGAATCGCTTCACCTTCGTACCGACCGCTTCCACCACGCCTGCGAAATCCTGGCCGAGCCGCACATCGGACGGTCGCCCCATGCCGCTCGACAACCGCATGATGTACGGCTCACCGCGCATGTAATGCCAGTCGAGTGGGTTGGTCGCGGCGACGTGCACGCGCACGAGCACACTGGTGTCTGAGAGCACGGGTCGGGCAACGGTCTCCCAGTGAATGACGTCCGTGTCCCCATAGCAGCGATAGCGTGCGGCCTTCATTGAACTGGTGCCAGGCGCATTCGCTTCAATGGCCATTTCTGCTACAGGTGGGCACGCTGCGTTGCGGCCAAGCAGTGCTCCGAACGCAAGCACGGCTACAACAAGCAGGACTGCCACGGCACCCAGGCGCTTCCGTCGTTTGGTCATCACGGGGCCTACGCTGAGCGCGTCGGCGAGTTTCGCGACACGTCGGCGGGTAGCCTGAAGCAGCTAACGCGTACTCGTCACGGCACTGTGACCACCGTATCACGCACCACTTCGGTGGGCCACCCCGTGTTCACATACCGGTGTTCAACTCGTACACGCTGTGGTCCTGACGACAACGTCGTGGCAAACCGGTAGGCAAAGCTGCCGAGTACCGCGATGCACATCCCCCCCGACGAGGTGGCCTCGACCACAACCGTGAGCGCCTCGCCGCGGCGTTCCCCGAACACGCGCAACCGCTGACACGGATCAGGCGTGGCGATGATGCCGAGCACGCGCAGCTGGCGGTTGTTCACCTGAAGCGCGGGCGGCGCGCTCACGCCGGCGGGCGCCGAATCGGAGCCTGCCACGGCAATGCTCGAACGTTCCGGCGTCTGTTCGATCGGGCTACCAGATCGCGCGCACGCGGTGCCAAGCATTGCCATGACCAGCGCCATTCCTACCACTGCGGCCTGCAGTGAACCACCTTGCATGTATCCCCCGCATTGCTGTGATGGTCGCCGACCGCGGGTGTGACACCCGCGAGTCTGCCGATAGTACCC
>JBGTFN010000277.1:0-6810 GCA_041747275.1 Gemmatimonadaceae bacterium
AGCGACGGCACCGGACGCGTGTACCTCGTGCGCCGCGGCACCGTGCGAGCGGACGTCGCGCTGCCAACGTGCGCTGCCGAGCACGACGCACTCCAGCAACTGGCAGCGCGGGTGTTTTTCGGGCCGGATCCGAAGGGCGCCGACGTTCCGATGCACGATCTTGACGAGTTTTATCTCGTGGCAAGCTGGTTCAGGCGTCGACCCGAAGAACTCGCGCACACGCAACCGTTTGCGCTCCGGAGTTGTCCAACGCCATAGCGCGGGAACTCCAGTTGCTGGCCGGACTCCAACGCGCAATACCGTCCCGCCTCGATACCGTGATCGCCATGCGAAGCCACCCACCCGTCCTGTCCCTGCTCCCGCTGCTGCTCGCTGCGGCCGCGTGCGGCGATTCGTCATCGGAAAACGGTGCAGCGACCTACACCATCGCTGTGGACACACTCGGCGACACCGTGGTCGTGCGCACCGAGGGTGATGCGCCGGCGAGCGGCGACCTTGCGCTGCGCGAAGTGTGGCGTGTCGGTGATCCTGACGGCGATGAACGCACAAGCTTTGGCGTAGTGCATAGCGTCGTGGTAAACCGCCGTGACGAGGTGTACGTATTCGACGCCTCCGCACCAAACCTGCGCCACTATGCATCCGACGGCGAGCTGCTGCGCGTGATTGGCGCGAAGGGCAGCGGACCCGGTGAATACACGCGCAGCAACGGATTGGCCGTGTTCGCCGACGGACGCCTCGCACTGTGGGATGCCGGCAGCTCGCGCGTGAACGTGTACTCGGACACCGGCGCATTCCTGACGCAGTGGATGCCCCCGATCCAGCAGTTCAACACCAGCAACAACTCGCTGATCGCAGCATCGGATGGCGGCGTGTACCTGCGCGCCTTTGTGCGCGACACCACGCTCCAGCGCGAGGCACTTGGTCGCGCCGCCTGGTTTCGCTTCGATACGGCAGGCGTACTGCGCGATACCATCCTGCATCCGTTCTACGGCGAAGCGCCGCCGAATCTCATTGCTCGCGTCGAGAACAATACCAGCTCACGACCCGTCCCATTCATGCCCACGCCGCAGGCGACGATTCATCCCGACGGCTTCGTGGTTGGCAGTCCGGGCGCACCGTACGTTGTGTACACGCGACACGCGAATCGTCCACTGCGCATTGAACGTCGCATCACACCAGTGCCTGTTCCTGCCGAAGAGCTTGCACAAACTCGCGAGCTGGTGATCTGGGGACTGCGCCTCACCGATCCCAAGTGGACGTGGGACGGGCCCTCGATGCCCAGCGAGAAGGCGCCCGTGCGCGGTGTCGTCACGACGCTTGACGGACAGACGGTGGTGTCGGTGAGCACCGAGTCCGAGCCGTTCGAGCCCGAACCGGCGCCAATGCGCGAAGGCGAGACGCCGCGACCGCTGGTCAAGTATCGCTCGGCCACAGCATACGAACTCTTCGCGCGCGATGGCCGGTTGCGCGGTCGCATCACACTGCCGCATGGTGCGCGATTCCTCGCGATGCGTGGTGACGATGCGTGGGGCACGGTGACGGACTCGCTTGACATCCCGTACCTCGTGCGGTGGCGCATCGAGTCTGCGACACGTCCGTGATCGCGCACTGTCCGCCAACTGCGCATATGCGAATGGTCTTCGGGAACGAATAGCGGTATCGGGTCACTGAAGAGATCACGACGCCTGCAACGGCGCATTGATTCCTCTTCCTGATTCGCGCATGTCTGTTCCTGCTGCAACTCTTGATGCAACCGTCTCCGCGCGCAACAGTGATGTACGCAAGGCGCGCACGTTCGCCCGTCGACGTCTTCTGCTCGGCATCACGGGCGTAGGCCTGTCGGTTGTGCTCTCCACGGTGTGGCTGTTGCTGCTGCTTGCCGGGATCGTTCAACTTCCGGAAGCCTGGCGCCTCGTCGCGCTCGGCAGTTCATCCCTGACGACCGCGCTCACTGCCGCAGTGCTCGGTTTGAGTGTGTTCGTTGTTCACGCAGTGCTGCTGTTCGGCGTGGAGTATGTGGGCGGCGTTGTCACCGTGCGTCACGCGCCCACACGAAGCGCGTGGCTCACAGGCTGGGCGCGCGGTGTTGTCGTGCAAGCAGCTGTCTTCGCAGGCGTGCTCTTCGCCGCCTCGTTGGCCACGAGCATGCTCGGATGGGTTGGATTCGTGAGCACGGTGCTCGGCGCCGGTGTCGCGCTGCTGTTCTTGCAGGGCAGCGTTGCGCGCCTTGTCGCGCCGCTTTCGGTAGCGAAGGCTGACGCGGCCCTGGCAGAGATCGCTGGCGAGTCCGGCATTCGCGCCGACGCTCTGCGTGTCGTCGACAGCGCAGACGAGGCGTTCGTTGGCGGTTGGGTCGGCCTGTTCAAGCCGCAGCTCTGGATCCCGCGCACCTGGACCACCGGCGAGCAACAGTCGCTGCTGCGCGTGCAGCTCGCACGTCGTCACGCACAGTTCATCAGCGGAGCACGCCGTCGTGGACTCTGGCGCGCAGCAGCGTGGCCAGCCCTTGGGATCGCACTCTTCGCGCCAATGCTTCCGTGGGAATACGCGGACGGCAACTTCTGGCTTGCGCTGCCGGCGGTGAGTACGCTGTGGACGTTTGTGGCGGTGTTGTTGCTGCCATCGCTTTCGCGTCCCGTCGTCTACAGCGCGGATGCCGCGGCGGCGAAGCGACTTGGCGTGGACCGGGTGGTAGGCGCGATTCGTCAGCTCGATGCCTGGCAGGATAACGAACCGGAACGCTCACCGGGCGTCGAGTTCGTGTTTCATCCGGTGCCCTCGCGCAACAATCGAGAGCGCGCCCTGCACCGACGCACGCGCCCCGTGCTCGGCGGGGGGCATCAGCAGACGCGGCTGACACTCTATGCGTCGCTTGCTGCTGGCGGTCTGCTCGGTCGCGTGGTGCACTGCAACATCGGACGACCGGCGCTCTGGGCCGTATATCCGGGCGATTAACGGACAACGGACCGGCGCGCAGTACCGAGGCGCGTCGGTCCGTGCTCCATGAACTACCGCATCTGACGCGCCGCGAGGTGATGATGCATCGGCGTCGGCTCGAGCGCGGGACGCGAAGGAGCATGCGGCAACCCGATGCCGGCGCGTTCGCGCAGCAGCGAGCCGAACTGCGTCGCGAGAGCGGCGTCTAGCGTCTGCATGGTCAACTGTCGTCCCGTGGCGCGCACGCGCAGGGTCGTGCCGAGCGGATCCGTGCGCAGCTCAACGCAAGTGACGGCAGCGTGTGAGACCTGCGCGATATCCTGATCCGGATGCGCAGCAGTGAGCACGATCAGTCGCCGCGTTGATGCGATCCAGGTAACCGCTCCACGAGCATCCGTACCGGGTAGTACCGCAAGCAACCGTTCTTCGGGACCGAGCACATGCTGGATGTCGGGCACTTCGGACTCGAACGTTTCTCGCGCAGTGCGACGGGACTCGGAAGACGAAGCGTGCAGGAGCGAGAGCGCTCGATTCGAAGCTGCGGACACGGGGCGTGCCTCCGGCATTACCAGGGAGAGTGCGAACTTCGCCGGTCGATGCATCCGTGCGACCACGCCGTCGCGGTCAGCCATCTGGACGAGTCGACTCACTCTCAGAGGTGGGAATGACGTCTAACTTATGGAGGGTTTGGCGGGGTGGCAAATACTTCGCAGACACACGAGGCGACGTCAGCGCGCTGCACCCTCCGCTCGTAAGTTCAGTGAGGCAGTCTTCTATCCGACACCATTACGTCAGCATTGCTCTATCCATACGATATCGTCTCCACACGATGGCTTGGTGATGGCGGATTTGTCATCGTGATGCGCCCGCCGGACCCCGCAGTCTTTCCGACACTCCTTTCTTGCCTGGCTCGCATCGAGGATTTGCTCATGTCCGGATACCCTCCGATACTTACTGTCGCAGCACTGTCGCTGTCAGCGCTGACAGTCGCGGCGCCCTACGATCTTGTCGCGCAAGCACCGGACAGCGTGCAACATTCTGCGTGGGACGTGCCCTTTGGCGGGCGCCCGAGGGACCCGTACGTCGCGCCGGCGGGCGATCGCATCTGGTTCGTGGGTCAGGCTGGCAACTACGTCGCGTACTTCATGCCTGACAACGCGCAGTTCAGGAAGATCGAAATTGACGCAGGCACCAACCCGCACACCGTGGTCGTGGACAAGCAGGGCAACGCATGGTACGCCGGAAATCGCAACGGCATGATCGGCCGCATTGACGGCAAGACGATGGCGATCAAGCGCTATCCCATGCCGCAGGAAGCCGCGCGTGATCCACACACGATCGACTTCGACGCAAACGGCAATCTCTGGTTCTCGCTGCAAAACTCGAACATGATGGGCCGTCTCGACCAGGCAACGGGCAAGATTGAGCTTATCGACATGCCGACACCGCGCTCGCGTCCGTATGGCGTGGTCGTCGCGCCCGATGGTCTCGTGTGGTTCGATCTTTTCGGCACGAACAAGCTCGGCCGTATCGATCCGAAAACGAAAACGGTGAAGGAGTATGTACTGCCCAACGAGCGCACCCGCCCGCGTCGCATCGCACGAACGAGTGATGGCGGCATCTGGTACACCGACTATTCGCGCGGTTATCTCGGTCGGCTTGATCCCACGTCAGGTGCTGTGAAGGAATGGGAGCTCCCGGGCAAGGGCGCGTCACTGCCGTACGCGATGACGGTGGACGAGCAGGACCGCGTATGGGTCGTGGAAACTGGCGTGCGTCCGAATCGTCTCGTAGGATTTGATCCCATGAGCCAGCGGTTCTTCGGACATACTGACATCGGTGAGAACAGCACGAATGCCGTGCGTCATATGGTGTACGATCCGAAGACGCGCAGCATCTGGTATGGCAGCGACCTGGGACAGATTGGACGCGCGGTGGTGCCGCGCATGCTGCCCGTCATGCAGGACTGATCGCTTGAATAATCTGCACATTCCCAGCGCGCCGACCGGATGAATCGGCGCGTTGCGTATCAGGGTGAACCGGGTGCGTACTCCGATGTCGCCATCGGCCAATACTTTCATCACCGCGCAACCGGGCTGCCCTGCGCTACCTTCGCCGACGCGTTGCAGCGTGTGGTAGACGGCAGCGCGGATGCGGCGATGCTGCCGGTCGAAAATGCAATCGCCGGCCCGGTGCACGCCGCCCTGGAAGCGATTGAGCAGGCAGGCAGTGCGCTCGTGAGGCTGGCCGAGCATCGGCTCGTGATCGTCCTGTGCGTTCTGGGTGTGCCAGGTACGATGCTTGCCACCGTGAAACGTGTGCGCAGCCACCCGGTTGCACTTGCGCAATGTCGCATTTTTTTTGCGCGACATCCCTGGCTCGAGGCAGCTGTACATGCCGATACCGCGGGCGCGGCGCGAGAGCTCTCGGAGTCGGGTGATGGCGCGAGCGCCGCCATCGCCAGCGAACTCGCGGCGATACGCTATGGACTCGAAGTCCTTTCGCGCGGCGTGCAGGATGTCTCGCACAACTGGACGCGTTTCGTGGTGCTGATGCGTCACGATCATCCGGACGTGCAGCCCGGTCGCGGGACAACTGACTCTGCCTGAGTCATCACGCGACTGAGCCTTGCTTAGGACGCAGCGTTCTGGGCGGGCACCGACGCAATCGTGCGTCCCACTGCGCCCGCCACTACGCGCGCCTGTCGCATCATGTCGTCGAACGCCGCGAACGTGAGTGACTGCTCGCCATCCGAGGCGGCGCACGTGGGATCAGGATGCACCTCCACGATCAATCCATCGGCACCCGCCGCGATTGCGGCCATGGCAAGTGGCGCCACGAGTGACGCCTGTCCGGCGGCGTGACTGGGATCCACGAGCACCGGCAGGTGCGTCTCGCGCTTGAGCACGGGAATCGCGGCGATGTCGAGCGTATTGCGTGTGCTCGTTTCGTACGTGCGAATGCCGCGTTCGCATAAAATCACCTGCGTATTGCCCTGCGCGAGCACGTATTCGGCTGCCATCAGCAGTTCGGTGATTGTTGCCGACAAACCGCGCTTGAGCAGAACCGGTCTGTGGGATCGCCCGATCTCCGTAAGCAGCGCAAAGTTCTGCATGTTGCGCGCGCCCACCTGCAGCACATCGGCGAACTCGGCCACCAGTTCCACCTGCCGCGGATCGAGCACTTCGGTCACCACCGGCAGTCCCGTTTCCTGCCGCACTTCCGCGAGCAGCTCGAGCGCCTCGCGCCCCATGCCCTGAAACGCGTAGGGTGACGAGCGTGGCTTGAACGCGCCGCCCCTGAGCGCACGCGCGCCTGAGGCTTTCACCGCCTGCGCAGTGTCGTGCAGCATGTCACGCCCCTCAACCGAACACGGGCCACCGATCACCAGCAGCTCGCGCGCTCCCACCACTGTCTTCACGGCCTCGCCGATCGACACCTGCGTGGGACCACTCGCAAATGCGCGTGAGGCCAGCTTGTACGGCTTGCCCACCTTGAGCACCTGCTCCACACCATCGAGGCGCGTAAGGTTGGCGGCGACGAGCTTGTCATGATCGCCGATACAGCCGATGATCGTGCGTTCGTCGCCGCGACTGACGTGCACGCGCAACCCCGCGCGCTCGACATGCTCCACGATGTTCGCAATGGCGCTGTCGGAGATGCCGATGGATGTAACGATAATCATGACGGATCCGTGAGAGAGTGATCGGGATCCGCGCTGCGTCGTGACAACTGCCGGGGCGCAAATACAAAAGGCCCGTGCAGTGTGCACGGGCCTCGCGGATGGTCAGGTGGCGCCGTTACGCGCAGCGGTACCCGACACCGTGGCCCATGCGGGACGGCGCAAAATACCAATACGAATAGCTGTGCGAG
>JBGTFN010000278.1:0-12954 GCA_041747275.1 Gemmatimonadaceae bacterium
CCCGCCAAGACGGTTCCGCATCCACTGACCGGCCTCGCGTCCGTAGTCGAGATACAGCATCGACGCCACGGCATCCACGCGGATGCCGTCGAGGTGAAACTCGTCGATCCAGTAGAGCGCGTTGGCCAGCAGGAAGTTGCGCACCTCGTGCCGAGCGTAGTTGAAGATCAGCGTGCCCCACTCCGGATGCTCGGCGAGACGCGGATCTTCATGCTCATAACACGCCGTGCCGTCGAACCGGCGCAGCGCAAAGTCGTCCTTGGGAAAGTGCGCCGGTACCCAGTCGAGCAGCACGCCGATGCCGGCCTGGTGCAACGTATCCACGAAGAACCTGAAGTCATCGGGCGAACCGTAGCGCGACGTGGGCGCAAAATAGCCGCTCACCTGATAGCCCCACGACCCCCCGTACGGATGCTCCTGCACGGGCATGAGTTCAACGTGCGTGAAGCCAAGCTTCATGCAGTGTTCCGCGAGCAGTGGCGCGATCTCGCGGTAGGTGAGCACACGGTTGTCCTCACTCGGCATGCGTCGCCACGAACCGAGATGTACTTCATACACCAGCATTGGCGCACGCACGGGATCACTCGTGGCGCGCGCTTCCATCCACGCCTCGTCCTTCCACAAGTGCCGTCCTCGCCGTGACACGATCGATGCATGTCCGGGTGCCTGTTCCATCGCAAAGCCGAGCGGATCCGTCTTCACGCGAAGGGGGCCAGCCATTGGACGGAGTTCGAACTTGTACGCTGCACCTTCGCGCACGCCGGGAACGAACAGTTCCCAGATGCCGCCATCATTCAAGCGACGCATGGGATGTGCAGCGCCGCGCCATGCATTGAAGCTGCCAATCACGCTCACACCACGCGCGTTCGGCGCCCAGACGGCAAAGGACGTGCCCGCAACGCCGTCCACCTCCCGAAGCTGCGCTCCAAGCACCTCCCAGAGTCGAAGGTGCGTGCCCTCGCCGATGAGGTGCAGGTCCATTTCGCCGAGCGTTGGGGCAAAGCGATACGGATCGTGCGCCTCGACAATGGTGCCGTCGTCGAACTGCAAGCGCAGCGTGTACTTCACACGCTCGCGCGCCTCGGGAACGAAGCATTCGAGGATTCCGTGCGCTGCAACCTGCATCGCGTGCAGCGTGCCGTCTTGCAGTACGACCCAGGCCGCCGTGGCGCTGTGAGACCTCGCGCGCACCACCACGCCGCTCACCCCGTCGAGTGATGCGGCATGCGGGCCGAGCACGCTGTGCGGACGACTGTGTGTTCCGGCGAGCAGCCGCTGCGCATCGTCTGCGGCAATGCCGGCTGTTGGAAGCGGTGCCTTCGAATGTCGTGACATACCTGAACGATAGCAGGCGAACGTCGGCCTCGCCTGAGCGGCTCTGGACTCCCCGCTAGCGATACGTCTCGAAAAATCCGGTGCCGCTCACATCGTACCTGACGCCTCGCACGCGCATGCTGATGCGCACGCGTCCCTGCATCTGCACGAAATAGGGACGACGCAGCTCGCGCGCCCGCTCTGACTCTCCGCGGTCGATCAATCCCTGCCGGGTGTCGGTCGCGACCGCGTCGTCGACGAGCAGCTCGACACGCAGAGTGTCTTCGCCGCGCACGTCCTCGATGATGCCGCGCGAGGGCACCCGGATGGTGCGTCCGTTCACGACGGTGGTGCGCCCGTCCTCGTAAATCACGCTGCGCGGACGAAAGAGCGATACAAAGCCCAGTGAGTCTGTCACGTACACGAAGAGCGGCGCATCAGATTGCAGCGAGTCGGGAGGCTGCACGCGTCCGTACAGGAGCGCAGTGGAGCCGGCACGTGCCGCACCCCACTCCCACGTCACACCGCGCCACACGCCCCAGTTGTGGTCGTGGTAGGCACGAGCCGAGCTGAACTGCGGACAACCCCATGTGCCGCCTGGTGCACTGCTCTCGCAGATAACCCCCGTTGCCGAGGCGCGCAGTGCGGGCACGACATAGCCCGACGTAAATGGCCCGCTCTGCAGCGATGCGCCGGGAAAATCGGCATTGGCCGCCGGCGATATCACGAGATCGATGTCAAGCAGTGTTCCTCGTGTTTCCTCGCGAACGCGAGCGGTCACCAGATACGCGCCATCCTCGCGCACGCGCACCGCTGCGGCGCCGATTCGAAGGTCAGCGTCGGTGGTCGAGAAGCGAACGCTGTCCGATGGCGAAGTCGAGGAGAAGCGCCGCGCCGGCTTGCCCACCTCATGCAGCGTGACGAGCACCTGCCCGCCCCACTCGCCGCGCGTGACATCACCGCCGACGATGAACGAGATGAACGCCCACTTCGATGCGTCGTCGGACAGCACATTGAAGTAATGCCATTCCCCCCACGAATCGCGATCCACCAGGTTGTCCGGTGGCAGGTGAAAGCGATCCATGTCGTGACGCAGTTCCGCGGGCGTCGGCGTCGCCCATCGATTGTCGGCATCATCATTCCGCCAATCACCCTCAGTCAACGTGGGCGCGGCGCCAACGGCGCGTGACGCGTCGGGCAACTCGCCCGTGGCGCGAACGGGCAGTTCCGTTCCGTCGCTGGTCGTGAGATACAGCAGCTTGTTGTCGAGCTGCGGCGCCACCGCCTGCACGAGCGATGCGTTCCGCGGCGAAGCGAGCACCTGCCGATACACAAATCGAGCGTTGGGCACAGAGAAAAACATGCCGCCAAGACCGCCGGTCTTGAGCACCTCGAGGTCAATGCCATCGGGCAGTATGGTGATGTCGCCGCCGCCAACAAGCTTTTCTTCTCGCGCCTGCGACAGCATTGCTTCGCCCACGGCGAGCAGCGTGATCATCACGGCCACACCGAGACCATAGCCGAGCAACAGCAGCACTGCACGCCACGGTCGATCGGTGACGTTGCGCCACGCGAGCTGCCAGATCATGCGGACGTATTCTGCGGCGCTGCATCATTGGCGAGGGCATGCACATCACGTTCCGCGTGCACCGCCTCGTCCGAAATGATGTGTCCGTCACGCATGGTCACCACGCGTCGGGCCGATCGCGCGAGCGCTGCATCGTGTGTGACGAGCACACACGTGAGTCCGTCGGCGTTGAGTTGTTGCAGCAGCGCAATGAGCGCTTCACCAGTGGCGGCATCGAGTTCTCCGGTGGGTTCATCGGCGAGCAGAAGCGCCGGACGGTTCGCAAGCGCTCGTGCCACCGCGACGCGTTGCTGTTCGCCGCCCGACAACTGCGTGGGACGGTGATCAACACGCGCGCCCAGTCCCACGAACGAGAGCAGGTTGCGGGCGCGGTCTACTCGCTCCGGACGCTTGACGCCCGCCTCAGCCATGGGCAACTCAACATTTTCGATTGCCGAGAGTGTGGGCATGAGATAGAACCGCTGGAAGACGAGCCCGACGCGACGCAAGCGAAGTCGCGTGGCGTCGGCGTCGCTGAGCGCAGAGATGTCCTGACCCTCGAACAACACACGGCCGCTGTCGGGAGAATCAACGGCACCGAGCAGATGCAGCAAGGTCGATTTACCTGAGCCGCTCGCGCCGACGATGGCGACGAACTCACCTTCGTGAACTGTGAGCGAGACGCCACGCAGTGCGTGCACGTCGGTGGCGCCCGTGCGGTAGTGACGGTGTACGTCGCTCGCTTCGAGCAGGACCTTCCGCTTGACGACAATTGTCGTGCTCATCCGATGGATTCCTCGCGCAACGCTTGTGCGACGCGAAGCTGCGACGCGCGCCATGCCGGCCACGCGCCAGCGACAGTCGATGCAATGAGCAGCAATGCCAGCGCCTTCCAGGCAGCTTCCGGACTCCACACGAAAAAGTCGAGATCCGCGGGCAGCCCGGGAAAATCGCGCAGGATGGTATTCAGCCAGCGAGCCGTCACGAGCCCCAATCCGAGTCCGAGTGTGATGCCCGCGACGCCCAACATGAGTCCCTCCAGCATGATCTGTTGCAGCACGCCCACGCGTGCGACGCCTATCGCTCGCAGCACGGCGAGCTCGCCAAGACGCTCGTTGACGGACAACGACACCAGCGTGGTCACGAGCAGGATGCCGATCACCAGGCTGAGCGCGCCGAGAATGAAGGCAAGTTGTCGAAAATAGGCCAGCCGCTCCTCCACCTGCACAATGGCGGTCTCCGTGGAGATCGCGGTGACGCGTGAGTGCGTGTCTTCAATCCACTGCCGCACGGCCTCCGTGCGCTCGCTGTTGTCGGGATTTCGCCCGGTGTCTGCATGCACGGACGCCATGGCGAGCGACATGCGGTCGCGTCCCGCTTCGCCGAGCAGTTGCTGCACGGCGTGCAGCGGGGCGGAAAGCGCCGGCAACCCCGGCGGCACATACAGAAATCGCGCCTCGCCCACAAGCACGGCGCGCGTCTCGTCAGCGGACATGCGCAGTTGTGCGCTGCGTCCGGTGCTGATGGTGAGCGTGTCGCCAATAGATGCACCGAGCTGTGCGAGCAGCGCACTGTTCGCAACGACTTCCCTCTCGCGGGTATCCGCCGACGGCGCGCGTCCGTGCAGCACGGTGTATTCGCCTTGCACCGACGGATCCGTCCCCAGCGCGAATGCGCTCGTGGCCTGCGCCAGTCGCTGCACCTGCACGGTGGTGCCCAATGAGGCGCTCACCTGGGAGATATCCGGATGCGCGCGCAGCGAGGCCACCAGCGAAGCGGCGCCTCCGACGGTGGCTTCGGTGTCGAACGGCAGCGTACCGCGTGGTGTCACGCGAAGTTCGTAGCCGCCCGAAGTGAGCAGCGATCGGAACGATGCACGCATGCCCGTTGACAGCATGACCATGTCGATGAGCAGCGCCGCCGCGATCGCGAGGCCGAAGATCGCGAGTGCCGAACGCATGGGATGTCGGCGAAGCGCTGCGAATGCGAGGGTGAATCGCATCAGCGACCCAGCAGCACGAGCGGTGGAACGCGCACGAGTCTCCACGCAGCGAGAGTGCCCGCAACCAACCCCAACGCGATCGACAGCACCACTGCAAACACGATGATCTGTGGCGTGAGCACGGCGAACGTGAGCGGTGTGCGAAAGAGTCGCTGGTAATGCGCATTGACGAGCAGCGTCACGACCCATCCGATGCCCGCCCCTGCCACGCTGCCCAGCACAGACACCACCCCCGCCTCGACGATCACGAACAACGCCACTGTACGTCGCGAAAGACCCGCGAGTCGCAGCGATGCGATCACGCGTCGCCGCTCCTCTACCTTGAGCAACAGGATACACAGCAGGAATACCGTGCTCGCCACGATCGTGATGCCACCGATCGCGCGATGAAAGCGATCCACCACCTGAAATGTGCGCGAGCTCTCAACCGCTACATCGCGCGAGGCGTGCGCGCGAAAGCCGAAGGCGACGTGGTTGATGCGGGACACGAGGCTGTCGACGACAGCACTGCCCGAATCGGTCGCTATCGACACAGCGAAACGGTCCACGCGGTCTTCGCTGCCGATGAGGCGTTGCAGATGATCGAGATGCAGCCGCACGCGAAGTTCGCTGCGCGCCACCTCCGACGGGTCGGCGGCGCGCTGCGCAATGGCATCGACACGTACCCACTCACCGACGGCTCCAGCTTCGTTAGCGAGTCGTACGGAATCGCCAACGCCGATGCCATGATCGGAGGCAAGGCGTTCATCGATAACGATGCCGCGCATGCGGGGTACGGTGCGTCCCGGCGAAAGCGGCGGTTCAGCCGTCATTGCCATTGACTGTGTCAATGGCGGAACGCCCCGCTGTGCAACGAGCGCGACGGGTAGCACGGCAGAAGCAGCGAGCGCAGATAGCGCCCACCGCATTGCCAGTCGCCTTGCCAATCGGTGTGTCCACAACAGAGGGGAGATCGCGCGCATCATGTCACTCCGGCAACGAGTAAGTGTCGCGAAACGTTCCGCGTCACCCGCTTATCGCTCGTCGCGCACTTCCTCGACCAGCACCTGCTGCGCCAGCCCCTGCCCCACCACCGGTTCCGCCTCGCCCACCTGCAGCGTGAGCGGCCCGTCGAACGGCGCACGCGCCAGGACCTGCACCTCCACCCCCGGCGTGAGGTCGATCTCGGCGAGATAGCGCAGCAGCCCAGGGTTCTTGTCGCTCACGCGGACCATTCGCGCACGAGTGCCGATATCGAGATCGGCGAGGGTGCGATGCGAGCGCTCGTCTACATCACCGTCCGCCGTCGGGATCGGTGCGCCGTGTGGATCGGATGTCGGATTGCCGAGTGCCTGCGCGAGGCGTTCCACGAGTTCATCGGACGCGGCGTGCTCGAGTCGCTCCGCCTCGTCGTGCACGCGGTCCCACGCATAGCCGAGCACCTCGGTGAGGTACGTCTCGATCACGCGATGACGGCGGATGGTGCGGAGCGCGATACCGCGACCGGCGTCGCTGAGACGCACTCCTCGATACCGTTCGTAGTCGAGCAATCCCTGACTCGCGAGACGTCGAATCATGCCCGTAACGGACGCAGGTGACACGCCCAGTCGTGAGGCGACTTCATTGGTGGACGCGGTGCCACTCTTGCCTGCAAGATCGTAGATCGCCTTGAGGTAGTCCTCGACAGGCGCACTCATGCGCGCCGACGTCAGGTCAAGGACGGTCTCATCGCTGGCTTTTGCTTTGGCAGATTTCCGGGCAGCTGCGTGCATCATTTCCTACTCATTTTGCTTCTTGGTGGAGGCTAAAAAGCGAAGCCCGGACGAAACGAGCCTTCGGGTCATGCGGCGGTCGTCTTGCTACTGCCCCGCCGCGAATCCGTCCCTGCGATGATCGGCAGCACCGATGCGGCGACCGTCCGGAGTCACGTACACCGCGTGCACACCGCCGAACAGGATGTCGCCCACTCGCGATAGCGGGCGGAATCCGCGTTCCACAAGCGCCCCGTACACCGCCGGCGAGAAACCAGGCTCCACTTCGACCTCGCGTGAGGTCCACGTGGGATGCACCCGCGGGGCAGCCAGCGCCATCGCGGGGTCTTCTCCGAAGATGAGCATGCGAACGCTCACCTGCGTGGTGGCGGGCTGGATGTACTGCGAGCCAGCCGCCCCGACGACCAGACGCACGCCGCTCTCGTCGAGAAATATCGTGGGCGCCATGGTGGAATTGCTGTAGCGATTCCTGCCGCGGGTGCGCGCGTCGAAGTTTCGTCCCACGGAGTTGAGCCACACGCCGTCGCTCCAAACGCCCGAACCAAAGAGCACGCCAACTGTTGTCGTCATGGAGACCGCGTTGCCCTCGGCGTCCACGACGCTCAGGTGCGAGGTGAAGCTGCTGTCTTCGGTGAAGTCGTCGTCGAGCGCGTAGTCATCGAAACTCGCAGCCAGCGACGCGTCAGATCCGCTGCTGCCGCTCCGACCTGGCACTGCGGGCGGGCGTGTCGCTGCAGGATACGGATTCAGCGCGACACACGCCCCGGCAGGTGCCGCCGCGTCGGCTGTCCACGGGTCGCCCGCGGTCATCGTATCTCGCAGAGGACCGGCGAGCAGCGCCGAGCGGCTATTGGCGTATAGCGCGCTCGCTACGCCACCCGCCGGCACCGACATGACTGCCGGATCGCCGCGCCAGCGCTGCCCATCGATCTGCGCGATGCGAATGAGCTGCGCAAAGGATGTCGCGACTTCCGGCGTCTCGGTGTATCCGCGCGCCGATGTGATGCCTGCCCGCTCCGCGAGATGCAGCATGGCAAGTACGACCGAGCCACCCATTGGCGGCGGCGCGCCAAGTACAGTGTAGCCGCGCCACGTGGTGCAGAGAGGACGCATCCACGTGCTCTCGTACGTCGCCATGTCTTGCGTAGTGATCAGTCCGCCGCGCTCCTGCACGTGATAGGCCAATCGCTCGGCAAACGCACTGCGGTAGAACGCATCGGCGCCTGCCACGGCGATCAAATCGAGCAGTGCTGCAAGTTCGGGCTGCACAAGCCGCTGACCCGGACGCAGCGGTTCTCCGTCGGGCATGAAGCGCGCGGCCGCATGCGGCTCGTCGGCCACACGTTCGCTGGCGGATGCGATCGTGCGCGCCAGCAATGGCGATACGATGAAGCCGTCGCGAGCCAGCGCGATCGCCGGAGCAATCACCCGCGCGCGTGGCAAGCGTCCGTGTTTCTCGTGCAGAGTGAGCAGTCCACTTACCATGCCGGGCGTTGCGGCGCCCCGTCCGGCATTACCACTCGTGCGTGTGCCGGTGTCTGCAGCAGTCCATTCCTGACGTTCGCCCGCGCGACCATAGAACGACAAATGATCGACACTGCGTGACGAAGCAAGGAAAACGGTCGCGGCGCCGCCGCCTCCGAGTCCGGTTTGCGAGGGGTCCACCACCGACAGCGCGAAGGCGGCAGCAACGGCGGCGTCCACCGCATTTCCACCGGCGCGCAGTATTTCCACTCCAGCCATCGTGGCCTGCTGTTGCGACGTGCTCACCATGCCCTTGCTTCCCTCCGCACGTTTGCCTGCGAGCGGCGACGCAGCAGACGGCGCGGGCGCGGGACGTGCGCAGGCGACCATCAGGGCGGTTGCCGCGATAGCGGAGGACCAACGGAGACGAGGCGACATGTCGGGGGATTGTAAGGGGAGGGACTGCCTGAGAGTTACTGCAGGCGGAGGCGCCGCGCAAAGCAACGGCTCGCTTTGCTCTCGCCGCTAGTTCAGCAGTCCCAGCAACTGTCGAAGGATGCGTTCGGTGAGGCCCCATGCGATGTGCGGACCCACACGATAGCCGGGAAAGCGCAAGCGCGATCCCTGATACTCCACTTCGTGCTCCGCCTGCGTCTCCGGCGCGATGAGCGCATGCACCGGAATCCAGAAGTGTGTGGCGACCTCATGGCTTGCCACGATTTGCACGTCCGGCCGCACGATGGCGACATATGGCCGAATGTTGATGCGCGGCAATGATGGACTTCGCGGCGCGAGATCATCCAGCACACCGAGAATGCGACCGTGCGTGAGCAAGTCGATCGCCGTTTCTTCGCACGTCTCGCGCACCGCCGTATCGAGCAGCGATCGATCGTGCGGTTCGTGGCGACCGCCCGGAAACGCCATATGGCCGCTCCACGGATCGCCCTCGGCCTCGGCTCGCTTGATGAACAGCAGCTCGGGCTCGTCGGTCACACGCAACACCGCCACTACGGCCGCGAGGCGCGTCGCGTCATCGGCGGTTGCCTCGATTGGCGATCTTGCGATGAGTCGCGCGATCAGTTGCGACATGGCGGGATGCTGCAGCGCCTCGTGGAGCGAGGCTCCCGCGGAATCGGACATCGTCAGTCGGCCACCTCGCCACCAGTGCCCACCCAGTCTCGCCACCCGCCCGCCAGCGACGAAACGTTGTTGTAGCCGAGTTGCTGCAGGGTGTAGCCCGCCAGCGCGGAGCGATTGCCCGACTGGCAATACAGCACCACGTTGGCCTCGCGCGGAATGCGCTGCTCCACCTGACTTTCGAGCACGCCGCGGCCGATGTATACGGCGCCCGGAATGTGACCGAGATTCCATTCGTTCTGCTCGCGTACGTCCACAAGCACGAACTCCGAGGCCTGCCCCTGCAACTCGCGCAGTTCGTGTACGGTCATCTCGGGAACCTGCTGCTTCGCTTCAGCGATCAGTTGCTGCGCAGTCTTGTGCGACATGATTCAGGAGTGGTGTCGGTGGATAATGAGGGAGTGCGCGTCGGCATTCAACGTGGCGAGCGCGCCGAACGGCAGCGTCCACTGGTCTGGAATATGACCAACGGGCACGCCCAACAACGTGGGCACGCGCAACGTCTCGCCGAGTTCGCGCACGAGTTCGTGCAAGGTACGCCGACCATCCTCGTTCGATTCGGGACAATCGGTGCAGTGTCCAAACAGAATAGCACGGCTCCCACGGAACGCACCGCTTTGCAGCAGTTGCACGAGCATGCGATCCACGCGATACATTGCTTCATGCACGTCTTCGAGCACGACAACGGCGCCTTCGAACGAGACGGCCCACGGCGTACCGCATAGCGCCGCCAGCAGCGCGAGATTGCCGCCGGCGAGCCGCCCAGTCGCCTGTCCGGGCACGATGCACACCGCATCCGGTGCGACGGTCTCCGTGTGTGTGCCAAGCTGCACCGCGCAGCGCAACGAATCTCTCGTGAACTCGGACAGTTCAGCGCGTGCAGTCGGCCCGTGATACGAAACGAGTCCGGCCTGCTGCCAGAGCGCGTGCAGCGCGGTGATGTCTGAGTAACCGATGAGCGCGCGCGGTCGGTGTCGCAACTCTGCAACATCGATGGACTGGAGCAGCCGAGTGGCGCCGTAGCCGCCTCGCAGGCACCAGATTCCGTCGATTGCAGGGTCGTTGATCGCCCGCTGCAGGTCAGCCACGCGCTCGGCGTCTCCGCCAGCGAAGTAACCGCGGCGTGCCAATGCGTGCTCGCCGATGACGGGATCCCAGCCGAGTGCGCGGGCGTTCGACTCGGCATGAGCCAGTTCCTGCGCGCTTTGAAGTGGTCCCGCCGGGGCAACCAGGGCGATCCGCGCGCCGGGTGCGAGCAACGGGGGCTCGAGCAGCGCACGGGGGGCGGACAGCCTGAGATCGATGGCGGCGGGCATCTGGGGAACGTATGAGTGCAGCAGGTTGTGGGCAATCAGCGCGACGCTGCGGCTGGCCGTCTCGACGGCAGGTAGCGAAGGCAGGTAGCGAAGGCAGGTAGCGAACGCAGGTAGCGAACGCAGGTAGCAAGGCGCGCCTGCGGAGTCGACACCGCAGCCGCGCATGGAGACTAGCGTTCGTGCATGACTGAAAGGTTTCCGTTTCTCGCGGCGCTGCTGTTTGCGCTTCCCTGGATTGTATTGCCGCTCGTGGTCGCGTGGCGACTGCGCGGGACACCGTCGCTGGACGACGTTTCCGATGAGGCGCCTGCACATTCACCGCTGGTCTCAGTGGTGCTGCCAGCTCGCAACGAAGCGGATCACATTGCAGCGTGCATCGGATCATTGCGCGCAACGACCTGGCCCGATTGGCAGTTGGTCGTGGTGAATGATGGCTCCACCGATGCAACGGGCGAGTTGGCGCGCGTTGCAGCCCGCGATGACGCGCGCGTGCTGGTAATCGATGCGCCACCGCTCGCAGACGGATGGTTCGGCAAGCAATGGGCGTGTCATGCGGGCATGCAGCATGCGCGCGGCCAGCTGCTGCTCTTCACCGATGCCGACACGCGACATCAACCCGACTTGGTCACGCGACTGGTTCGCACGCGAGAGGCGCGCGACGTCGACCTGATTTCGGTCTCCGGCAATCAGGAGATGGAGACTTTCTGGGAACGCGCGGTGCAACCGGTTGTGTTCGCCCTCATCCTGCTGCGTTTCGGCGGTGCGCGCGCGATCGAATCCGCACGGTCACCCGCAGACGTCATCGCGAACGGCCAATGCTTCATGATGACGCGGGAGGCGTATCACGCAGTCGGCGGACACGCTGCGGTGCGAGACAGCGTCGCAGAAGACCTGATGATCGCGCAGCGTACGGTGCAATGTGGCCGGCGAGCGTCGCTGGTGCTCGGTCGCGATCAGTTGTCGACGCGCATGTACGACGGTCTGGGCGCGCTGGTCAAAGGCTGGCGCAAGAATGTCTATGCGGGTGGCCGACTGGCGATGAAGGGTGGCCTTGTCGGTCGACTGCTCTTTCCGTTCGCGCTGGTCGGCTTCCCGCTCGCGATCGCTACGCCCTTCATCATGCTGCCGTTCGCGCTGATCACCCGCGGGAGTTCGCTGCCGTGGTGGACCGTGATCTGCAGTACAAGCATGCTGCTCGCGTTCGCCGCGGCAGCAAGGTTCGGACGAGCGCCGTTGTGGCGAGCACTGCTTGCACCGATCGGTGCGGTCGCGTTCGCTGGAATATGCGCATCCGCCATCGTGCGGGGCCGTTCAGTAGAATGGAAGGGTCGCGCGTATCGAAGCGCGTAGCCAAAACCGCTGATCGATCGCACTCACACTCTCACATACAGGCCATGACGCAGATCGCATTTCTCGGCACGGGGCTGCTCGGCAGCGCGTTCGTCGAAGCCGCTGTCGCACGCGGAGACTCCATCACTGTCTGGAATCGCACCGCGGACAAGGCACGTGCGCTCGCGCCACTTGGTGTACGCGTCGCCGAGTCGCCGGCCGATGCGGTCCACGATGCCGGACGTGTGCATCTGGTGCTCAGGGATGATGCGGTAGTGAACGAGGTGATCGACCTGCTCCGGCCGTCGCTGCAGCCGTCAACGGTGATCGTGGACCACACCACCACGCAGCCGGCGCTCACCGCAGAGAGAGCGAGGCGCCTCGCCGCCGATGGCGTGCGGTATCTGCATTGCCCCGTATTCATTGGCCCTGCTGCCGCGAGAACGGGCAACGGCACCATTCTCGTAGCCGGTTCGCCGCAAGATTTTGTGGACGTCCAGCGCGCGTTGGAGCGCATGGCGGAACATGTGCGGTTCGTCGGGGAGCGGCCTGACATTGCGGCCGCTCACAAGCTGATGGGCAACTGCTACATTCTGGGACTTGCCGCGCTGGTGAGCGACGTGATGGCGATCGGTCGCGGCGCCGATGTTTCTCCACACGACGCGCTCGAACTGCTCGGCACGTTCAACGCTGAAAGTATCATCGCTGGACGCGGACGAAAGATGGCCAACGCAGACTTCGACGCCAGCTTCGAACTCACGATGGCGCGCAAGGATATTCGACTCATGATCGAGACCGCCGGCTCGTATCCGCTCGCGATGCTGCCCGCGCTCGCCGATCGCATGGACCGCGTACTCGCGGACGGCCATGGCGCCGACGACTTCTCCGTCATCGCACGCGACGTGGTCTCCGCGCCCTAATCATTTCACCCGCATTTTTTCGGTGACGCTCCACGAGACACGTACGTCCATCATGCGTGCGTGCTCACCATTCGCGCCGCCTCCGCCCTGCTTGCCCGCGCCCGTTCAGTCGACGGGGCCCGCCCGCTGCTCCGCGTCCTGGGCTTCACCGCCC
>JBGTFN010000279.1:0-6027 GCA_041747275.1 Gemmatimonadaceae bacterium
CTGCCGGGGCGCAAATACAAAAGGCCCGTGCAGTGTGCACGGGCCTCGCGGATGGTCAGGTGGCGCCGTTACGCGCAGCGGTACCCGACACCGTGGCCCATGCGGGACGGCGCAAAATACCAATACGAATAGCTGTGCGAGTGGCGGCGGAACATGCCGGAGTCTGTCCGCGTCATGAAGATTTGTCAAGCACCATGAGCGACTCGAGGCATGCGATGACCGCATCCCGAATACGGTCGGGCGAGACGACCGTGGCCTCCGCGCCATACTGCAGCACGTGCCGAACGGCCCACTCGTCATCGCCAAGCGGCCACTCGACGGTCACGGATCCGTCAGGATCCTGCGACACGCCCTCGCGCTCCGCAATCCATCGCGCTACGATCGGCGAATAGCGAACGACCAGAGTATCGTGCGGGCGCTCGCCCACAAAGATGCGACCATCGCGCATGACCGATTGCACATCGAAGTCGGTCGGCACCTCGAACGTCGCACCATCGAGCGTCACGGAGGCGATGCGATCGAGACGAAATACGCGCACAGCGGTCACGGATGTGCACCACCCGATCACGTACACGTGCTGGTACGCGCGCACCACTGCCCACGGATGCAACACGCGTGACTCCGCCTCACTCGCGCCCTCGCGGCGATAGACGATGCGGACCGCGCGCTTCTCGTCGCGCGCTTTCCACAGCGCTCCAAAGTGTTCGAGCAATCGCTCCGGTGCCGCTTCGACAGCCACGTTCGGTTGTGCGTCATCTGCAGCGACCGTGTGCACGCTTGGCGTGCTGCCCGATGGTGACGCGCCAGACGTTGCGCCAGGCGATGACGCACCGATCGACACGGTCCGCAACTTGACCCGCGTAGTCATGATCGTGGCGCGTTCCTCCAGCGGACGTTCGAGCAGCAGCATGCCCAGGCCCAGGTCGAGCGCCGCCAGCTCGGCGCGCGAAAGACGCATCGGTCGCTTGAAGAACGAGGTGCGAGCACCGACGCCGGTGGGACCGACGAAAAGTTCGACTCCCTCCACGAATCCCGCCACGTCGCGGTCCTCCGTGGAAAGCGCCGCAAGATCTCGCATCAGCGTTTGCTCGTCCGTGCCGACGCGCTCAGCGAGTTCCGCAAGTGGCAACTCCGTATCCTCGGCGAGATGCGGCAGCGCCAGCAGCAGCCGATCGAGTTGATCCTGCGCGCGTATGGTCATGCGCTCACCTCCGCGTTTGCATGCGCTGCATAAGTAGTGCGGAGCAGGGCGTGCCAGTCCTGCACCACTTCCGGTGGCGCCACCGGTACCGCATCGCCGCCAAACGCAAGCAGCCAGCGCAGGAACGTATCGCGGCGGCGCACGGAGTATCGACGTTGTACATGTGCGCTGTGCGCCTGCGTCGTCGCAACCTCTTCCCCTAGCTGTATCGCCGCAGCAGTCTCGGCGCGCTGCCGGATGAATGCGACATCGATCGCGTCCACATCACCGGTGCCCAGCTCCCACGCCTGTCTCGACTTGGCATGTTGCCGCAGATTGAAGTCGGGCGGGACTTCAAAGTCGTGCGTACCCGGGGCTTTGCCGTTGACGCGAACATGCTTCATGCGCGAGGTGCGGAAGTGGCGGCGCCCCTGTGCGGATGGATCGTATGCCACCAGGTACCAGTTGCCGGTGAGGTATACGAGTCCGTACGGGTCTACCGTGCGCGCATCGGTGGCACCGCGCCCAATACTGTGATACGTGAAGGTGATCTGTTTGCGGCGCTGCACACCGTCGAGCAGCAAAGGGAAATGCGTGCTGTCTCCCTGCGCCTTTGAAGCCGTTGGTGCAGCCAACTCTTCCGGCAGGTCGTAGCGCAACTTGCGCAGCGCACGCTCGGCGTCGTGTGTCAATTGCGGCTCGCCCAGTGTGTGCACGCGTTCCGCCGCGCGTCGCAGCATCACCGTTTCATCGGGCAGCACCGCCAGGGTGGGCAAACCTCCGAAGCCCGTTCCCGTTGGGCGATTGGGACGCGGTGCGGAGGCGTCACTCGCGGCGAGCACCAGATACGGCAGGTAAAACGACTGCGCCCTGAGGCGGTATTCGGTCGCATCGCCATCCGGACTCACCACCGTTTCAATGGCGATCCCCGTTGCGCGAAGCTCGTCCTTGTCGCGTTCGAACATGCGCAGCAGTGTGTCCGACGGCGAGCCCTCGTGCATGTAGGCGGGTACGTCTCGCGACAGTTCGGCGAACGAAACCGGGTAGTGGCGACGCAGCAGCGCGGCCATCAAATCGAACCAGCGGAGCAGTTTGGCGTTGGCAGGCATGCGGAGAGTATGCGTCGGGGGTACGACAAGCGCACCCTCCGCGACGCCTCCTCGCGCGCGCGGTGTGTCTACCGCATCGGTTTGCCCGCCACGGTGGGCCACTTGCTGTCGGCTTTCACGATGTTGCCCGGCACGTCGCGCAGCCACACTGTCTGCGTGCGCGGATCCTTGTTGAGGTACAGCCGGCCATTCTCCACGCGCCACGCGGTGGGGTCGATGTCAAACTTCGCGCCACCCGCCACGCCCATGGCGCAGTAGCCGCCGTATTGCGGGGCGTACGCATCGGGCTTGGCCATGAATGCATCGCGATTTGCAGCAGAAGCGAAGCGATAGGTCGCTCCGTTCCACGTGGTGCTGAAGGCCGCCTGTCCCTGCGTGGGCGCGCCTGCGGTGAAGTACGCTACCGGATCGTAGCCGTGCAGGGCGAGACCATCCTTGTTGGTATTCGTCGCGGTCGGCGTCATCATGGACGTCGACGAAGCGCTGGAGGGGCTGGTCGGGCTCACCTGTGCCGACACCGAACTGGTGGACCAAAGCGTCACGCCGACGAGCGCGGAGGCGACGAGTGTGCGTGAGCGAAGGCGCGCGTACATCATAAAAATGACTCCGGAAAGAGGCGAGGTCGTGGTCGATGTGTGTGCCTCAGGACCACGCGTGTGCCCTGACTAGTTCCCGTTGGCGCGCGGAGTTCCCCGCCTCGCGTTCACGATACACCAAATGAGATCCGGCGGGCCGTGCGCAGCACGTCGTGCTGCAACTAGGCGAGCAGGGCGTCCCGCTGCGTTCGGTCCGCATTCAGCAGGGTTTCCGCGCGATTCCACACCGAGCCGCGCCAGCGACGAATCAACTGGCCGATCAGGAATTCATCCGCGGGACCCATCAGTGTGTCAATCAGATTCATGGCCGGATGTTCCCGCTCCACGACGGTGTCCTGCACGGTGTCGATGGTGCGCTCGATGACTGCGTTGATGTGGCAGTGGTCGGCGTGAAATCGCTCGCGCTCGGCGGGTGTAAGTGCATCCCATGATGTCTCGAGCATGTCGAGCAGCGTGAGCACGAGATCGTAGTTGATGTGCGCGTTCACGCCGAGGAACAGCTGTTGCACGACGTGCAGTCGATGCTGCGTCGTGGTGCGAAAGGTGTAGCGCCAGACGGCGGGCGTCGCCACATCGCCCGCCTCGTACTTGTCCAGCGCCATAAAATAGTAGTCCGCGAAGCGATGGAGCAGCGCACGAACCCATTCCGGATGATGAAACTCTGCCTCGTCCACGGCGCGCAGCACATTGCGCGTCATGAGTCCATAACACTCGAGAAACACGCAGCGCGCGTCGCCACATTGTTGCCAGGCGGCAATACGCGAATCCATGCGATCAATCAACGGAACAGACTCAGACACGGCAGCACGCAGTGGCGGGTCGGAAGGGGGTTACTACTGCAACGTGCAGCATGACCGCATGCCATGGCAAGTTGTGTGGCGTTCGGTGCACTATTCAGCGTGTGATCAATCGTCGTTCTGACATCCGTTCCCTCAGTCGTGCGGACGCTCAGCCGGATCACACGACAGACGCCCCATCACCAGCCTCCCCCGTCTCCATGCCTCGTCACGCTGCCCCGAGCACCCGCGGTCCTGCCGCCATCGGACCCTATTCCCACGCGGTGTGGAGCGGCTCCGAGCTGTTCTGCTCCGGTCAAACGCCGATTGATCCCTCAACCGGGAAGCTCATCACCGGCGATGTGCCGGCACAAACGCACCGCGTATTCGACAATCTGCAGGCCGTGCTCGAAGACAACGGACTGTCGCTCGACGACGTGGTGAAGTGCAATGTGTATCTGACCGACATGGCGGACTTTACCGCGATGAACGCAGCGTATGGCGATCGATTCTCGGCGCCCTATCCGGCGCGCACGACCGTGGCGGTGGCCGGGTTGCCGCTCGGTGCGCGCGTCGAAATCGAGTGTATGGCGCGAAAGGGGTGAGTTCACCCGAGCTTCCGCCGGTGGATGAAGCGGCGAGCACAGTTGGCTCAGACCGTGTCCGCTGGCGGCTGCTCGGACCAGGACTCGTCGTGGCCGCAACGGGCGTGGGCGCCTCCGATATGGTGGCCACGCTCGTCGCCGGTTCACGCTACGGATACCAACTGCTCTGGGCGGTGATAGCCGGTGTGTTGCTCAAGATCGTGCTCGTGGAAGGCGCCGGTCGGTTTTCTCTCGCGACCGGCCTCACGATCTTCGAAGGCTGGCGCAGTCTGGGTGCGTGGACGAGCTGGTACTTCGGGCCGTACATCATCATCTGGGGATTCGTCTACGGCGCCACGGCGATGTCATCGTCGGCGTTACCACTTGCCGCGGCATTCCCCTCGGTCTCGCTCACCACGTGGGCAATCATGATGGGGCTGCTTGGCTTCGTCATGGTGTGGTTTGGCCGCTACGCCATGTTCGAGAAGATCACCGCCGCGTTGGTGGGCGTGATGTTCGTCGTGGTGGTGGGACTCGCAATCATTGCCGCGCCGCATGTGCCGTCGATGGTCACGGGACTGATTCCGATCATTCCTGACGGCGGATTGATGTACACGCTGGCACTGGCCGGAGGCGTCGGCGGGACGATCACGCTCGCTGCGTACGGCTACTGGTTGCGCGAGAAGGGATGGATCACGCCCGAATGGATGCGGGTCATGCGCATCGACAACGCGGCTGCGTATGTGCTGACGGGTGTGTTCGTGATCGCGATGCTGATCGTCGGTGCCGAAGTGGTGCGCTCGGCGGGTGTGAGTCTTGGTGCAAGCGATGAAGGATTGCTCAGCTTGCGCACCGTGCTCAGCGACAGGTACGGCGCAATGGTGGGCACCGGTTTCCTGATCGGATTCTGGGCCGCGTCGTTCTCGTCGCTCATTGGAGTGTGGAATGGCGTGTCACTCATGTTCGCCGACTACTGGGGCAACATTCGCGGACTCACTTCAGGACACGCGGACACGCGCGTGGGCGGCAAGTACTTCAGGTTCTACCTCGTGTGGCTCACGTTTCCGCCCATGCTGCTGTTCCAGCTCGACCGACCGATCGGACTCATCCTCGCCTATGGCGTGCTCGGCGCGCTGTTCATGCCGTTTCTTGCCATCACATTGCTTGGACTGCTGAACAGCGCGCGTGTGTCTTCGGAGTGGAGGAACGGCCTGTTCACCAATATCGCACTCGCCCTGTGCACGCTGATCTTCGCGGTGCTGGGTGCGAGTCAGTTGTGGAGCCTGCTGCGCCGCTGACTGGCGGACGGCAGCCGCTCACACTCATCGCCGTTCGATCGCCAGCCTGTTGTCGAGTTGCAGGCGGGCCGCCGCCGCGTAGCGCTTGCATGCATCAGGGTCGACAAGGCCGTCGGGTGCCGTCTTGACACGCTGCCATAGCTGACTCGCGCCAGGATGCGGCGTGATCAGCACGTCGCAGGCAATGCGTTCGAGCAGCGCGTGCCCTTCACGAAACGCCGCCAGCGAGCTCGGACTGTCGCTGAAACGGAATCCATCCTGCGAGATCGGCGACTGACTGTCTGCGTACACGAAGTCGAGGCACCGCTCCGCTTCGCATGACTTCCACGTCCACGTCGAACCGCCTGGCGTGTGTCCTCCGGTGGCGTGCATTGTCAGCTGCAAGTTGCCAAGTGTGACCACGTACCCCTCCGGCACGGTCTCCACGTGCGGAACGCGTGGCATCAGCAGCGCGATCGCATGCTGCGGATCATCGGGCCCGGGC
>JBGTFN010000280.1:0-9713 GCA_041747275.1 Gemmatimonadaceae bacterium
GCAGTGGTTCTCCTCGACCGCCACCAACTTCATCGATGGTGTACCGTTCGACGTTCGCACCTTCCCGGTGAGCGATCCGATTGCGCGCGTGCTTGGTGCAGAAGATCTGAAGCCGGAACAGTCGGTGAACTGGAGCGGTGGCTTCGCCGTGGAGCCCACGCGCAACCTGTCGTTCACTGCGGACTATTACAACATCTTCATCAGCGATCGCATCGTCTTCTCAGAGAACTTCACGGGCGCGCAGGTGACTGCGCTGCTCGCGGCGAACGGACTCTCCGGCGTATCGGGAGGGCGATACTTCACGAACGCCATCAATACGCGTACGCAGGGCGCTGACTTCGTCGCCAACTACGGAATGGAAGCAGGCGCACTGGGCTTCCTCCGCTTCACCGGTGCATACAACGTCACCGAGAACAAGGTGACGTATGTGAAGCCCACGCCGGCTGCGTTGAATACGCAGGGCGAGGCGCTATTCGGACGCGTCGAGCGCGGGCGCATCGAACTCGGTCAGCCGCGCAGCAATGTCATGTTCTCGGCAAACCTCACGCAACGCGACTTCGACTTTACCGTACGGGCGCAGCGGTTTGGTGAAGTGGTGGCTCGTGGAACGAATGCGGCTGGTACGCTCGACAACACGTACAGCGCGAAGGTAATCACCGACGTGTCGCTGTCCTACACCCTGCCGCGCGCACTCCGACTCACGCTGGGCGCCGATAACGTGCTCGACGTCTACCCCGACGCAAACTCGGCGCTCACCAACAACGGCGGCATCTTTCCGTACAGTGGCATCTCACCCTTCGGCTTCAATGGTCGGTACGTCTACGCGCGCGTCACGCTGACCCCGTACTAGTGGCCCGTAGTTGAGGTTCGGATAGCACAAAGGCGCGTGCGCCGCGCGATGCCCCACGCGCCGACTGCATCCCGCATCTCAACTACGGGCCACTAGCGCGATGACGGGCTGAGTTCACGCCGATCGGCCAGGTGGTCAGCGGTCAGTCGCACGACGGATCGCTGACCACTTTGCGTTTGCTGCGGTCTGGAAAGCGTATCGTAAGCAGGTCTCGTGCCTCGGCTGACATGGCCTGCTCGAGGGCCGGTGCGCGGATGCGCAGCGACATGCTGCCGAGGCGAACGCGATCATGCCCGGCCACTGGGCGTTCGTCGTGCAGGGTTGGGCGTTGCTTGGGGGGAGGGGAAGCGGGATTCGGCCGTTGCAAGAACCGTATCTCCGTCAAGTGACGTAGATCCATGGGTGAGCGATTGAGCGATACTGTGTTGACCCTTTCGATCGTCCGCTTAATCGCCGCTCGCATGATCTCGCTGGTCCTCAAGCACTACCTCACGTGGCACGCGCAGCGAGTGCTTCGCTCCATGCAGCAGCCCCGCGACGCGCAGACCAAGGCATTCGGCCGCGTGCGTCGGCTGCTGCGGGGCACCGGAATCGCGGCGCTTACAGGCTTCGACCGATGTCAGAATCTTGAGGCGTGTCGTCAACTGCCGATTTCCAACGCCGACAGCATGCATCAGCTCTTCGACAGGGTGTTCGAGGAGGGAGATGCGGCGCGAAAAGTGTTTGGACGCTCCAAGGTGCTCGGCTTCGCTCGCACAAGCGGGACATCAGGAGCGTCCAAGTACATCCCGATGAACGCAGCGTACTTCGCATCACTCGACCGCACGCTGGTGCGCATGATGGCGAGTCACACGTTCAGCAGCGGCGAGTGGACCATGGCGCTGCGTGGGAAGCGACTATTGCTCGGCTCTCGACCGCGCTGCGGAACGTCTCCGACGGGTCTTCCGATATGCGATATCTCGGGGCTGATTCCGACCAGAAGCTGGCGGAGCATTCGCTGGCTGTTCACACCGCGGCACTCCGATCTCTGGATTGAAGACTGGGCGCGCAAAGCCGAGCTCATTCTCGATCAGGCTGAGGGCAAGCACGTGGTCGCCATGACCGGCATCCCGGCACTGGCGATGGACTTCATGAAACGCGCGCGCCTTCGGTACAACGTGGAGCATCTGGATGTGGTCTGGCCGCAGCTGACGCGATATGTCTACGGCGCGGTGCACCTATCCGCCGAGCAACGGACGCAGTTGCGTAACAGCTGGTTCGCAGCTCCGACGAAGCTGAACTTCTTCGAGACGTACTTCGCGTCGGAGGCCCCGCTCGCTTTTGCATTCGAGCCGAACGACGACGGACTTGCGCTCAATACACTCGAGATTCTGTATCTCTTCCGTGCATATTCGGGAGACGAATCATTCAAGTTTGCACACGAGCTGGAGCCGGGTCAGCAGTACGCGATTTTCATCACGACCCCGGGCGGACTGGTGAACTACCACATGGGGGATCGTATCGAGGTCGTCTCAACGCAGCCGCTGCGCATCCGTGTGTGCGGCCGCGAAACGGAAGAGCTGTCATTGACGGGCGAAAAGATCACGACTGAGCAGATGGATCTCGCGCTCCACGAGGCGGGGCTGCGTGCGGCAGCGCTCGGATCACATCTGCCGGTCATCTGGGCGGAGCAGGACGAGCGCCCGTACATGGTGTGGGGGTTGCCAGAGGTTGCTTCCGATCGATCGGCGCAAGAGTGGGCAGCACTGTTGGACCAGTCGCTCTGTCGAGTAAATGTGCTGTATCACGAAGCGCTTGTTCAGGAAGCCGTAATCGCACCCTCGCGTGTGGTGTTCATTCCGGCTGCAACGTTCGAAGGCTTTCGGGATTCTCAGCTGGGCATCGGCCAGCACAAACCGAAGAGGATCTTCAGTTCCCGGGCTGAGTTTGCTGCGACCTATCGCTGGACCGAAAGTTCATCATCACCATGAGCGGTCGGCTGAGGCGAATCTTGAACGAGCCTTCTGCCTCGAGTGGTGAGTCGTTTCGCTCGGTGTGAATTTTCCATTCACATTGCGCGATGATCATGCCAAGGGTGATACGCATTTCCGCAAGCGCCATGCGGCTGCCGATGCACGAACGCGGCCCCGCACCGAAGGGCATGTAGCCGTACTTCGGGACGCCGCTTACAGACATTGATCCGTTCGAGAATCGTGTGGGATCGAATCGCTCGGGATCCTCCCAGAATCGCTGGTTGCGATGCATCAGAAATGGGCTGAAGAGCAGCCGCGAGCCCTTATCAATGTGTTCGCCGTTCAAATGCACATCTTTGGCAGCGAACCGTTCAAACGCCCAGCCCGCAGGGTACAGTCGAATGCTTTCGTATATGACCTGTGTCAGCAGACGACATTGCTCGATTCTTTCGAGCAGCGCGGCGGACTCGTGCGACTGCAGATCGGCGGCCATCTGCTCACGCCATTGGGGATGTTCCTCGAGCAGCTTCAGGCTGAAGCACAGCGTGTTGACCGGACTTTCCGTGCCCGCGAAGAGAATGGACAGCACTTCATGCAGTGGCGGAGCCGACCCATGATCGACAGCCTGTTGGCCCAGGCGAATGAGCATGGCGCGTGCGCGCTGCACACGTCGATTCATGGCTGACGGAAGCCACGGAGCGTAGTCGACACCTGCGACGTGTCGTTTCATGCCGTCCAGCTGCAGGATCCACATGGCGTCTGCAAACTCTTCTGCATCTTCAAATGACGGCACGTAGCGAAAGAGCGTGGAGCACGTGATGCGAAACGAAAGCGCCAGCAGCTCTTTGTTCATACAGAATGGCCTGTCTGCATACTGCGTCCGCCATCGATCCAGGCTTTCCTGCACACGGTGGACCATGATCGGAAGATGATCGGTCAGCTGGCTCTGGTGAAACATCGGTTGCAGTAAGGTCCGACTTTCCCGCCAATTCGTCCCATGATTGGTGAGTATGCCGTCACCGATCAGTCGGGCCAAGCCCGCCGACACGCCTCCCTTGATGATCAGCGACTCACTCTGTTCCACCAGCGCCTGGTGAATCAGCGCTGGGTCGTTGATCACGTAAAACCGAAATGAGAGCACGTCGACCTGCGCGAAGTCGCCGCACGTGCGAACGACGTCGGTGAGAAACCCGAGCGGATCGCGCCGAATGTGCCGGTAGTTGCCAATGCGACCCTGACCACGGTAGACGGGAATCATGGGCGCACTCAGCTGCTCACGGGTTCAGCTCCGAGTGACTCTTGAGCACGCGGTCCCCGTCGTCCTGCTCGATCAGGTACGCGGGCTCATCGTCTGTCGCGTTGCGCGTGACCTCAGTACCCTTGATCGTGCGCGTTACGCGCTCGGTGAATCGTTCGGTGATCTTGCCAGTGGCAGTGTGCGCGCCCCAGCTCCAGCGCACGCTCTCGCCGATACGGTATGACGTGCCCATGCTTGCCTTGCCCTGGTGGCGGTTGTTGTTGATCGATGGCGACTGGCGGTTAACCGACTACTGTCGCGGCAAGACTCTCGAACCACTGCTGGTACGGCGTATTCTTTACAAGATGCCTGTTGTAGTCCGGCGAGCCATCGCGCCACCACACAGGGCCGCGCTCGCCCAGCGCCAGCTTCGCTTCGTGAACCTGCGCACGAGCCTGCTGCTCGGCGCGGCGATCGCCGCGTCGAAGGGCGTGCCCAACAGCGACGCGTGCACGCATGAGCTGTTTTGTAAGATGCTGCCGCTCGGCTTCGGATAGCGCAAGGTTGCTGCATCTCCAGAGGCGGCCGCGGACTACAAAGTAGCGGCCGTCGGGCGTCACAGAAGGTTGCATCGGTTCCATGTTGCGATCGCACGCTCTGTCGACACAGCTTTCGGGGGGCACGCGTCGTTCCTCGTCATGCTCATGACGTACCCAAAGCTCCGTCACGAGTTCAGAAAACACGCCGTTTCGAGCTCGGATAGCGCGATTGGCGTCACACAGTCGCACATCCGGGTTCCTTTCGTCGTGGACTTCTGAATCACGTGCGCTTAGCGGCGAGCTCGACACTTACCTGAATGGGTTCGCACCGTTTGCAACTGCTCATACTCGGGGCCTCTGGTAGATGTGGACGCTGGCTGGTGCGCCTCGCAGCTGCACGGGGGCACCGCGTTACCGCACTCGTTCGCGCCAGTGCCACCCTCGACGTGATGGAGGGGGTCGTAGTGCATCGGGGTGACGTGACCAACGTGAGCGTGCTCGAGGATCTGCTGCCCGGACATGACGCGGTGCTCTCGGCGATCGGCTTGCGTCGTGCGGGCCGGAGTCCTTGGGCACCACTTCGCTCCCCCGCTGATCGCACCGAGCGCACGATGCGCGAGCTGCTGCCGGCGATGCGCCGGCACGGCGTTCCGCGGGTGATTGCGATCAGTGCAGCCGGTGTCGGCGACAGCCTCGGCCAGTTGACGTGGCCCGTACGTCGACTCGTTGCGTCGGGCAACGTGGCCGTCGCGTACCGTGATCTTGCCGCGATGGAAGCACTGCTCACCGCCAGTGATCGCGACTGGTGTGCTGTGCGGCCGGTGACGCTGACCGACGGAGTCCCCAGAAGGCCTGCCGGGGCGGTCACGCGCTATGCTGTCACGTCGACAATCCGCCGTTCGGAAGTAGCGACGTGGATGCTGCAGGCGGTGGCACAGCCCGAACCGTTCGTGGCGCGTCGCGTTATGCTGGGCACGTGAGCGTGCGCAGCAGTCAGAGGCAATACACATCCAAGTTGAATCGATGAGCTTCTCAAACGCCTATGCCGACCAAACGCGCGCTGAGGCCTACGCTCGCCTCGAGTTCGTCGGCACGTACTTTCTGGCGTTCCGCGACCTACCAGCGATCATTGGCGCTGCCCCTGCCGGTGGCTGCGCACTGGACTTCGGCTGCGGCGCCGGACGCTCCACCCGCTTCCTGCGCAAACTCGGATACACCGTCACCGGCGTCGACATCTCCGCCGAGATGCTTTCCGAAGCGCGTCGGATCGATCCTGCTGGCGACTATCGACAGTTGCCGGATGGCAGTCTCGATGCCCTCAGCGGCGAGCGATACGATGTTGTATTTGCGTCGTTCACCTTCGATAACATTCCCGGATGGGAGCGCCGAGTTGAACTGTTCCGCGCGTTCGGTGATCGGCTGCGCGAGAATGGACGAGTAGTCAATCTCGTGTCATCGCCTGAGATGTATCAGCACGCATGGTTGTCGTTCTCAACGCGCGAGTTCGCAGAGAATCGCACCGCACGCACCGGCGATGTGGTGCGCACGATCATTCTCGAGGGCGACGATCAGCGTCCGATAGACGACGTCTACTGGAGTGCAGACGACTATCTGGAGCTATATCGTCGCGCGGGGATGACAGTGCAGCGCATTCATCGTCCCCTGGGCACAGCCGCGGACAATCATTCGTGGGTGAACGAAGAGCACATTTCCCCGTGGTGCATCTATGTACTGGGCGCTGGCAAGGTAAGCACGTAATCAGACCTTGCGCGCAAACATACCATACGGTATGGTACGGACATGATGCGCTCACATCCCGTTGCACGGCAGCTCTCGCTGTGGTATCGAGCGTGGGCGCAGCGCCGGTATCGCTCAGGGCTGGCTGCCACGTTGAGCGCGGCCCGCGCTACGATGCGTCGCAAGAAATACTGTCTCCTCAGCAACGCTGGCGCTGAAGGGGTGTCGGCGCGTGTACTGCAGCCGTTTCCGCCCGGGCCCGAGTTCGACGTGTGGTTCGGCACCAGTGCGTCCTCTCGAAAAGTTGCGGAGCTACGTGCCGATGCACGCGCGACCATCGCGTATCAGGACGACGGCAAGGCGGCCGGCGTGGTGCTGGTGGGCCGCATTGACGTGGTGGAGTCGATCGAACTGCGACAACGCCGTTTCATGCCAGCCTGGTATGCCTTCTGGCCCGACGGGCCGACGTCGGCTGATTACGTACTGCTTCACTTTGTTCCGCAGCGACTCGAGGTCTGGGACGCGACGCGTGGCATCACACCGGAGCCGTTCGGGTTGCGCAGCGCGTGCCTCGTTCTGCGCAATGGCGAGTGGGGGGAGGCGTGATTACGTCGCAGCTCGCGTCGATGTCGGCGATTGCCGCGGCGGTGGTCTATCTCGCAATTGCCGGAGTGCACGCGTATTGGGCACTCGGTGGTCTCTGGCCGGGCACCGATCCCGACTCGCTGCATCGCACGGTGATTGGGGGCGCGCCCGGACGGCATTCCCCCGGACCGGTCGCCACGTGGATTGTGGCCGTGATCCTCGTAGGAGCGGCCCTCTCGGTACTTGGCGGCGCAGGCTTGCTGCCATCGCCCGTGCCGCGCGCGTGGCTGCGTTCGGCGGCGCTGCTGGGAGCAGGGTTGCTGGTACTGCGCGGGCTCGAGGGTTTCGTGGATACGCGGCTGCGCCCCGAAACGGTGGGCGGGGAATTCGCCCGACTCAACGTGCGGCTCTACTCGCCGCTCTGTCTGATGCTGGCCATTTGCACCGCTGTGGCGGTGCGCCCGTGAGCACGCGTCTCGCGCCCAGTGACTGGTGTGATGCGGGGCTCGCCCTGCTTCGCGACGAGGGCATGCCGGCGCTGACGGTCGATCGCATGTGCACGGTGCTCGAACGCACCAAGGGATCGTTCTATCATCATTTTCGCGATCTCGATGCGTTTCTTACCATGTTGCTCGTGCGCTGGGAGGACACGCTGACGGAAGCGCCGATTGCAGTTGCCGGTGCGGCGCCGGAACCCAACCAGCGCGCAGCGCGCCTCGACGAGGCCGTGGCACAACTCGATCATCGACTGGACGTCTCGGTGCGCGCGTGGGCATTGCGCGATCAGCGGGCGCGTGCCGCCGTGGCCCGAGTCGATGCGCGACGTATCGCGTATCTCACTGAGCTGCACGCCGCCGCGGGTGCCGAAAATGCCCGCGCTGCGGCGCAGTTGGAGTATGTCGCCTTTCTGGGAACGCAGCAGATGTGTGCCGTGATGGCGCCTGCGCACGCTGCGCGGCTGGTGGGTGAGGTGCGGCGATCGCTGGAGCGGATCTGAAACTCAACGGTAGCCAATGACTTCAAGGTCGGGCACGCGACGAAAATGTGCGCCATTCGCGGTTACCAACGGCACCTCGTTCGCCACGCAAATCGCGGCAATCCACAGGTCGTTTGTGCCGAGCAGTTCGCCGCGCGCGCGCAGTCGCCGCGTGATGCGGCCGTAGAGCAGTGCCGCAGCCTCGTCGAGATCAAGCACCGTGTGAAGTTCCCGCACCGCACGCAACACCGCGTGATCCGATTGCTCAAACCCCTCCGCGAATTCGCCCAGAACGGTGACGGGCAGGAGAAGTTCGAGGGCAGGCGCGGATCGCAGAAACTCGTGAGCCGCGCCGTCGGCCGTACCGCGCGAGCGCTCCCGCTGCAAGTCGATCAGGAACGAGGTGTCGAGCGCGACGCGTCCGACCACGGATCCTCCGGTGCCTGATCATCACGCTGCGCCTGCTCGAGTCGTTCGAGCACCTCTTCATCTACGGGCGGTAGCGCACTGATGGCCTCGAGCAGGGCACCAGCAGTTCTCGGCGGCTCGGGCCAGCTGGCACGCTTGATCACCATGGAAAACGATTCCCCGCGAGCCCGACGCGCGCGCCGCAGACGCTCATATGCTTCTATGTCTATGGAGATGGTCTTGGATGCCATACATGCATATATATATGCATGCACTATCGCGCGTCAAGTTCAGACGGCTCGGGCGATCGCACAGCGCCTCTTCCGCCATGACGGACCGGGCGTACTCGCCGTTATCTCGAGCGGCGACGTGCACATTTATCGCCGCCTGCGAACTCCCTGCAAAGGTCGCACGTCAGTTCATGGCCGCCTTCTCCCGCTTCAACCACCGGTCATACCACGCCGCCATCGTCTCGTGAAAGTGCGTGAACTCGCTCTCGTTCGTCATCGGAGTTCCATGTCCACCGTTGGCGTAGTTCACCCACTCGACTTCCTTGTTCAGCCGGCGTAGCGCGTAGTACATCTCGCGTGTGTTGAGAGCTGGCACGTTGTGATCCTCGCCGCCGGTCAGGAGCAGAAGTGGTGTGGTGATGCGGTCGGCGAACATCACGGCCGAGTGCTCGATGTACTTGAGCGGTGCTTCCCATAGCGTGGCGCCAATGCGGTCCTGACTGCGTTCGGCGGCGTGTGTGTTGCGGTCGCCGATGCGCGGGGAATCGGTGTAGAAGGAGATGAAGTCCACCTTGCCCGAGATGTTGATCGCGGCCTTGAAGCGCTTGGTCTGCGTGATGAGCAGGTTCGTGGCGTAACCGCCGTAGCTGCCGCCGTGCACGCCGAGCCTGGCCGAGTCGGCGACGCCCATGGTGATGAGGTGGTTGGCGGCCGCGGTCACGCCCTTGAGCCACGCTTCGCCCGGGTAGCCAGTCTCGAAGCTCACACTCGGCTTCATCACGGCGTAGCCGCGCGACGCGAGATAGTTCGCGGCGGCATCGAAGCTGTCGTCGAAGAACGTCTCGTATATCAGGAACACAGTCGGCGCAGGACGCACGCCGCCAATGGGATGGTACAGCACTCCCCACTGCGGATTTCCGTCGGCATCGAGGTAGCGAATCAGCTCGGTGCGCGCGAGTCGCTCGGCGGTGAGCTGCGGGTTGGCGTTATGCACCTTGCGCAGGTTGCCGAGCGATGCGTCGGCCACATGCGGGTCGGCCGGACGATTGCCGCTGGCGACGTTGAGCACAAGCGTGCCGCCCTGCTTCGCGAGCCGGAGCCCGGTGCGATACTGCGCATCACGCGCGAGCGTGTCGGTGGCGCCGGACTGCGCGTCCCAGCGCACAATCGCGCGGTCGTAGCGATCACGCGCGTTGAGC
>JBGTFN010000281.1:0-7585 GCA_041747275.1 Gemmatimonadaceae bacterium
CGCTATCTGCCCGAGTATCGCGCTGTGCGCAAAGGCTCGGACTTCCTCACCATGTGCCGCACGCCGTCGCTGGCAGCCGAGGTTACGCTGCAGCCGATCGACCTGATCGGAGTGGATGCGGCGATCATTTTCTCCGACATCCTTGTCGTGCCCGAGGCGATGGGCTGTCATCTGACGCTCGACGAAGGTGTGGGACCGCAGTTCCCCACGCCTATCAGAAGCGGCAGCGCGGTGCAGGCCCTGCGCGACATCGATCCCGTCACGGATCTCGGCTACGTGCTTGACGCACTGCGCCTGGTGAAGCGTGAACTCAACGGGCGTGTACCGTTGATCGGATTTGCGGGCGCTCCGTGGACGCTCGCGTCGTACATGGTGGAAGGCAAAGGCACCAAGCAGTTCGCGATTGCCAAGCGCATGCTGTTCGAACAGCCCGCGGTTGCGCACGCACTGCTCGACAAGCTTGCGAACGCTGTGGGGCAGTACTGCTGTGCGCAGGTCGAAGCCGGTGCGCAGGCGATCCAGCTGTTCGATTCGTGGGCCGGGGCGCTTGGTCCGGCAGAGTTCCGCGAGTTTGCCCTGCCCTACCTCGCACGTGCTGCGCGAGTCGCGCGTTCGGCGGGTGCGCCGGTCATCGTGTTCGCACCTGGCGCATCATGGGCGCTCGACGAAATCGCCGACGCCACGCAGGCAGATGCGATCGGTGTGGACTGGCACATCTCGCCATCGGCTGCAAAGGCCAAACTGGGAAATCGAGCCGTGGCAATGCAGGGCAACCTCGACCCGTGCACGCTGTACGCTCCGATCCCGGAAATCGAAAGGCGCACGCACGCCATGCTCGACGCGTTCGGCCCGATCGGCCACGTCGCGAATCTCGGCCACGGCATCCTGCCCGACGTTTCGCCGGCGCACGCAAAGGCGTTTGTGCAGGCGGTGCAGAGCCACGAGTTCCGTCGTCCGGTTGATGCGGACGAAGTGGAGCCCGCGGCCGCGGGTGTATCGTGAACAATCCGTCGCCGACCGCTGCGGACGTACCGCCGCGCGACGCGACGTCGCGTCGTGCCGAAGCCACGCGCTGGATCGCGGGGCTGCACGATGAGTTGACTGCGTTGTTCGGTCGCCTTGACCGCGGAGGCACGTTCATCGAAGACCGCTGGGAGCGTCCCGGCGGCGGTGGTGGCGTGAGCCGTGTGCTCGTCGAAGGCACTACGTTCGAGAAGGCCGGCATCAATCGCTCCGTCGTGATGGGCGAGTTGCCCGAACTCGCGGCGCGACGGCTCGGCGGACGCGGTGCCGCGCAAGGCAGCACCGATTTCTTCGTGACGGGCGTCAGTCTCGTTGCACATCCGCGCAGTCCGATGGTTCCCACGGTGCACCTGAACGTGCGCTACTTCGAGCTGATGGATCAGGACGGCAAGATCACCGACGCCTGGTTTGGCGGCGGCACGGATCTCACGCCGTTCTATCCGTACCGCGAGGACGTCGCGCACTTTCATCGCACGCTCAAGGACACCTGCGACCGCCATCATGCCGCGTTCTATGATCGCTACAAGGCATGGTGCGACGAGTACTTCGTGAACGTGCACCGTGAGAACGAAGCGCGCGGCGCTGGCGGCGTGTTTTTTGATCATGTGCGCCCCGACGACGAGCACGGACTCGACGTCGACCGGTTGCAGGCGTTCGTGTCCGACATCGGGCGCGTGCTGCGCGACGCATATGGCCCGTTGGTGGACAAGCGGCGTAACGAAGCCTACGGCGATCGCGAGCGTGACTTCCAGTTGTGGCGTCGCGGACGTTACGTGGAGTTCAATCTCGTACACGACCGCGGCACCATGTTCGGCCTGCAGACGAATGCCCGCATCGAAAGCGTGCTCATGAGCCTGCCGCCGCTTGCCGGCTGGAAATACGCGCCGCGATTCGAGCCCGGATCATTCGAGTCGGAGCTGCTGGGCATGCTTCGGCCGCAGGACTGGGCTGCAGACGACGGCGGGCCAGCGTAGCATGAGCGCCACCGTCGATCGCCGCGGGGCGCAGCCGCCTTACGATATCGAACGCGGCGAGCCGCGCTCGGTCGCGGTGATCGGCGCGGGAATCACGGGGCTGGTCGCGGCATACGAACTCAAGCGTCTCGGCTTGCCCGTCACGCTGTACGAAGCAACAGGTCAGGCCGGTGGCTCCATCGGCACGTCGCTGGCGGATGGTTTTCTCGCCGAGCATGGGCCGAATTCGTTCGTATCGTCAGCGTCGGTGGAAACGCTGATCGACCAGCTTGGTCTCGAAGACGAAGTGGTCGAGGCCAACGCAGAGGCCAATCGGCGATATGTCGTGCGCAACGGCAAGCTGGTGCCGTTTCCCATGACACCGTTCGCCATGCTGCGCACGCCTCTTCTCTCCAAGCGGGCGAAGTTGCGCGTGCTGCTGGAGCCGTTGGTGCGCGCGACCAAAGACGCCAGCGACGAGAGCGTGGCCTCGTTCGTGCGCCGCCGGCTTGGCAGCGAGGTGCTCGACTACGCCGTGAATCCGTTCATCGCGGCGATCTTTGCGGGCGATCCCGAGCACCTGTCGATGCTGCACGCGTTCCCGCGCGTATACGAACTCGAGAAGCGGTATGGTTCGCTCTCGCGCGGCCTCATGCAGTCGCGCAGCGCGGCGATCGCGGCACGACGTGACGCGCGGCTCAAGGGCGAGAGTGCGGACGAACAGACGGACAGCACAAATGCGGCGCCAGTGAGTGCACGACTCATTTCCTTTCGCGACGGTCTTCAGACGCTCACAGACGCGCTGGCCGCGTCGCTGGCGAATACGCTCAAGCTCAATACGCCGGTGCGCCTGCTGCATCGCGGGGAAGAGCGATGGGTGGTAGAGACAGGACACGATGGAGCGCATCGCGCACGCGCGGTGAACGCGATCGTGCTGGCCACGCCCGCGCACGCGCTCACCGCCATGGAGCTGCCCGCTGCCATCCGGCAGCACGCGCTGCCGATCGAGCAGGTGGAGTATCCGCCGGTCTCGTGCCTCACGCTCGGCTTTAATCGAAGCGACGTCGCGCATCCGCTCGACGGCTTCGGCGTGCTCGTGCCCGCGGTGGAAAAGCGCAATATCCTTGGCGCGCTGTTCTCGTCCACGCTCTTTCCTGATCGCGCGCCGGACGATCACGTCACCATCACCGTGTTCGTGGGCGGCGGACGCCAGCCGGCAATCGCGCGCGCGCAGACCGATGAGCTGGTGAAGCTTGTGCGCACCGACCTGCGTGACCTGCTCGGCGTGCGCGGCGATCCTGTCTTCGCCAAGCACGTGTATTGGTCGCGCGGCATTCCGCAGTATGCGGTGGGATACGACACGGTAAAGAGCGCGGCCGACGAGACCGAAGCGGCGAATCCCGGCTTGTATCTCTCCGGGAACTTCAGGCACGGCGTGAGCGTGGGAGATTGCATTGCGAGTGGCCAGCAAGTCGCCGAAACAGTGGCGGCGTGGCTCACGCAAAGCAGCTGATGTCTACAGTCGACCTGCTGTGCATCGCAGCGCACCGCGATGATGCGGAACTCACGTGTGGCGGGACGCTGATCAAGGCGGTGGACGACGGCTATCGCGTTGGCGTGCTCGACCTCACCGAAGGCGAGATGGGCACGCGTGGTTCCGCCGACCTGCGCGGCAACGAAGCGGAGCGCGCCGCGGAGGTGATGGGGCTGCATGTGCGCGAAAACCTCGCTCTCCCCGATGCGGGCATCGAGAACTCACGCGAAACGCGGGAGATGCTCGTGGCAATGATCCGTCGCCTGCAGCCGCGCATCGTCATCTCGCCTGCCTCACGCAGTCGGCACCCGGATCACCGTCTTGCCGCGGAGCTGACGCGTGATGCGTGCTTTTTGGCCGGCCTTGCACGTTATGTGCCCGATGTGCCGCGTCATCGCCCGCTCAAGCTGCTGCAGGTGCTCACGTATCGTGAAGACCCGGTCAAACCCACCTTCGTCGTGGATATCAGTGAGCAGTTCGAGCGCAAGCTGGCGGCGATCCGCTGCTATGCGTCGCAGTTCGATGGATTGACGCAGGCGGGCGAGGTGTTTCCGAACGGCGAACCACTCTACGACATCGTCACGCATCAGGCGGCGCACTATGGTTCGCTCATTCGCTGCCGCTACGGCGAACCGTTCCTCACTGACGAAACGATGCGCGTGACAGATGTCATGTCACTCGACGTATCGACTTTCTGATGCACCCCTGATTTCACGATGCCACATCGCGCTGCATGGAGCACGCACCATGGCTGACTCGTCCGACACCATCGACTATGGCTCGTATCTCGAGCTGAACGCGTTGCTCTCCCTGCAGCACCCGCAGTCCGAGCCGGAGCACCCCGATGAACTGCTGTTCATCATCGTGCATCAGGCCAGCGAGCTCTGGTTCAAGGTGCTGCTGCACGAACTGCAGGGACTCATCGCGCGCCTCAAGGCCTTCGACGCTGTTGGCGCTGCGCTCGCGATCCGTCGTGTGAACGCGCTCATGCAGATCATTGCGTCACAGCTCTCCGCGCTCGAGACGCTGCCCCCGCAGCGCTTCGCACAATTTCGTGGGTACCTCGGCCGCTCGAGCGGTTCGCAGAGCGATCAGTTTCGCGCGATCGAGGCACTGTCGGGGCTTCGTGATCCGCACTTCATGGCCGCGATTCAGGAGCACGGCGATCCGCCGGCGATCGTGCAGCGCGCCCTCGAACAACCCACGCTGCAGGACCTGTTTGATCAGCTCGTTGCGCATGAGCGCACGACGCTGGAGGCGCTGTACATGGGACCCGCGCCAACGGCGCTGTTCATCATTGCCGAGGGACTGCTGGAGTATGAGCAAAACTTCTCGCGATGGCGTTTTCTGCATGTGCAGCTGGTGGAGCGCATCATCGGGCCGGGCACTGGAGGGACGGGTGGGACGTTAGGAGCCAGGTATCTTCAGCGCACCATTTCCCACCGGTTTTTTCCGAATCTGTGGGCGGTGCGCAGTCGCTTCTACGGCGCACCATCATGATTCAACTCCCGCACTATTTCACAAACGGAACCGATCGGGCCGTCACATGAGTGAAGCGCTTCGCGACGCAGCGATGCGCGAGCAGCAACGGCTCGAACTCGATTGGCGCGATGCGTCCTCGCGCGACGAAGGCTGGTTCGACGCGACGGTGCCGTACGCCGCAGGCACGCCGGCATGGCCCGGTGACACCGCAATGACGTGCGGTTGGACCATGCGACAGGAACGTGGTGACAGCGTGAACGTGGCCTCGTTCACGTCCAGCCCGCACGTCGGCACGCACGCCGACGCGCCGCTGCACATCACACACGGTGCACGGCCCAGCGAATCGCTGCCGGTGCTGCCGTTCAACGGCCTCGTGCACATCGTGGATTTGCGGGATGTGCGTGGGGAGATCTCGGTGGCGGTTCTTCGGGAGCGGCTTGTGGTACCGGAGCCGCTGCGGGTGTTCCTGCGTACCGGGGCGAGTGTCGCTGAAGGGCGGTTTCCCGAGCAATGGTCGTGGTTATCGGCATCGGCAGCGGCAGAGTGTGTGTCGCGCGGACTGCGGTTGCTGGGGACTGATGCGCCGAGTGTGGATGCTCGTGAGGCCAGGGAGTTGGAGACGCATCACGCTTGCTTCGACAATGGGGCATGGATTCTGGAGAATCTTGATTTGCGGGATGTGGCTCCAGGAGCGTATGAACTGCGTGCGCTGCCGATGCGGGTGCATGGGTTGGATGCGGCGCCGGTGCGGGTGTTGCTCCGCGTTGTCGGCTGAGGCTGGGGCTTGTGATCGTCATGAACTGCTTGTTGGAGGCGGAGTAAGAAGGCTGTCGGCGATGTGCGCGATCTCTTCGGCGGCTTGCCATGCGCGTTCGAGTTCGGCGAGTTCGCCGAGCAAGGCCAGACGTTCGCGTTCCTCGTGCACAGCCATTTCGATCGCGAGCCGCGCGGGCTTGGGAATGTAGGCGATATCGCCGGTGTCGCCGCTGGTTTGCTGGGCGCCCCACGCGCGGCGCTGCTGTGCGGCCCACGACATGAGGTGCTCGGAGCCTCCAGCGTTTTCGATCAGCGATACGGCGTCCTGCACGCGTGCGCCGGGAGCGCCGGTGCCGTTTACGCGGGGCAGCATCTTCGTGAGGGCGTCGCGGGCGAGATCGTCGGTGAGCGTGACGCGCCCCTGTTCGGATTTCTGGCCGCTGCCGAGCCACGATTTGAGCGTGAGGCTTGGGCGATCGAGGCGACGCATCCAGCCAATCTCAATCGCCCAGTCGTCGGGGCCGCGTGTGCCGGCGAGAAGTCGGGGATTGCCGATGGGCAGAAACCACTTGCCGTCGGGATGCGCGAGCGGAGTGAAACTCGCGCGCTGATTCTTCGTGAGCATGATCAGGTTCAGGGAATGCGCGATCGGCAGGAGCGCGATGAGGCCTGCCCCCGATGCGACCGCTCCGCCCACTATTGCTGCGCCGCCTGCGGCGAGCAGTGAGGTGCCGATGATCGTGCGACGTCGGCGCCGGCCGAACTGATCGCCGTAGCGCCACGCGGCGAACTCTGGACGCAGTGGACGCCCGACGCGCACGAGTGTGGTGCCGTCTCCCCACTTCGCAAGTCCGATGTTGTCGGTGGACATGCGTACACCGGTGCTGCGATAGGCGCGCTCGGCTTGCTCCATCGCCTCCCAACGCGACTCAAACGGCGCGAGATTC
This sequence comes from Gemmatimonadaceae bacterium, assembly GCA_041747275.1. GTDB lineage: Bacteria > Gemmatimonadota > Gemmatimonadetes > Gemmatimonadales > Gemmatimonadaceae > JAABRT01. The sequence goes on from JBGTFN010000281.1 coordinate 6,696, forward strand.
CAGCGTTCGCACTTCGTGCAGACGACCCAGAGGCGTCCCTTCTCACTGTCGAACGCGATGCGGCGACCGACGGGGAAGGCCTCGAGCACATCGTTGGCGCCGAGTTTTGCGTTGCAGTGCAGACAGTGATGGTACATGACATTGGACAACGCCTTGCTGCTCATTTGCGCGATTCCTTCTCGCGCGGGTGAGGTGCACGCGTCGCCGATGCGCGAAGCGAGTCGAGCTTCTCATTCAATGTCTTCGTATCGAACAGCGAATCGGAGATTCGCGCGATCTCTTCTGCTTCACGCCACGCTGTTTCGAGTGCGGAAAGTTCGCCCTGCATGGCGCGTCGTTCGGACTCTTCATGCAGCGCCATCTCGAGCGCCAGTCGTTCAGTCGTATCGAGCATGTGCAGCGCACCGGGAATCTTCGCTACGGCCAGCTTCCTGTGGTCGACTGGCTTGTCGTGTCGCTTCGCATAGCTGTGCAACGCATCCGCGCCGTGTGATGTCGCGAGCGCCTGCAGCGCACTTTCGGGGCCTCCTGACGATTCGAGCCATGACACTGCGCTAGCAACCTTTGCCTTCGAACCGCCGAACCGGTTCACTGCGGGCAACAGCTGTTGCGCGGCGCGCGACGCTTCGGCCCCCGTGAGGATTTCCGTGCCCGTGAGGTGTTCGAGACGCAGCGCCATCGGCTCTCCGGAGACGGACGGGTTCAACAGCGCCGTCATGCGAGCGTGCCGGCGCCTGACGTCGAGCACCCGTCCATCGGACGTGCGCACCTTGGCAATTTTCCTGTCCGGACTGCCGTTGATCAGCGCGTCCCACATCCCGCCGTTCGCGTAGATGCCGGCGAACGATGCCACGCTCGCTCCCGCCCACGCGCCGCCCACGATGACCAGG
>JBGTFN010000282.1:0-15315 GCA_041747275.1 Gemmatimonadaceae bacterium
GACAACCGCAAGCACCACGAGTTGTCCGAGTTCCACCCCGACATTGAACGCGGCCAGCGACATCGCGAGGTGTGCGCCGGAGAACTGCAGCGATTCCTGTAGCGCGAACGAAAATCCGAAACCGTGCACCAACCCGAACGCGAACGCGATCGGCCATCGTCGCTCCAGCGCCTCCGCAGGCCGCAGCACGTTCTCCACCGCCATGAACACGATCGACGCCGCGATCAGTGTCTCCACCAGCGGCGCGAACCACAGCGCCTGCGGCGTAAAGCCGATCGCCGCCGTCGCGAGCGTCAGCGAGTGCGCGACCGTGAACGCCGATACGATCGCCACCAGCGGACGCCAGCGACGCACGGGAATCACTAAACAAAACACGAACAGCAGATGATCGATGCCGTCGAGAATGTGCGTGAATCCAAGCGACACGAAGGTGCGCGCCGCCTGATACCAGCGCGGGTCGAGTTCGATGCGTCCGGGATCGCCGGTGTACTGGAATGCGCGTTCCGCGCCGCCCGGCAGCACGACTCGAACGATCGATGTGGTGCGGATGCCGAGATGCGCGAGCGCAGGCTCGACGGCAAAGCGCGCATCAGGGTTGGTGATCACGTATTCCAGCAACACATCCAGGTGCGCGCTTTCAAATCGCAGCCCAGTCGGCATGTCGCCTGCCGCCTGAGTGGATGCGCCGCTCCCGTCACGCACGGCGGCTGACGACGCGTTCAGCGCCGCGAGCGCCGATTCGTACGACTCGAAACGGCGATCTCCTGGTGCCGCGAGCGAAACCGCGCGCACCGTACCCGGGGAAAGCTCGCGTCCGTCCTCGAACACGGTGATCGAAGGCCGCAGCCACACGACGGCCGCTTCATCCAACAGCGATTGGCTCTGCGACGGATCGATCGTGCCAGCTGCGAGCGTCGGAAAATCCACGTCCCGCATGGCGGCGAGTGGCACTCGCACGAGCAACCGGAGACGTTGCCCTTCGGCACGCACGAACATCGAAATCGCCACGCGCTCCGGGGTCTCGTGCGCCTGCCCCAGCCGCACTCCACCAAGCAGCAGCGGCACGGCCAGGAGCGCAGAGAGCAGCAAACGGAGAAAGCGAGAGGGCGACATGCCGATCGACACGCGAAGCAGGAGGAACGACGTGTGCGGTGCGGTCTGGACTAACCGCGCGGCACTGCGTTAGTTAGCGGAGATTGTCCCGACGGTGCAAGTCGCACGTTAGGCGCTGACTGCGTCCGTCCCCGCCGAACTTATCACGTCACGCCGGACTATACACGTTCGGCTCTGCCTCCCCGGAGTTCTTCGGATGCGCTTGTTCTCCAAGCCGCTGCTCGCCAGCCTGCTCGCTGTAGGCATCATCGGTCTCACCGTCGCACAGTCAATGGTGGACGACGCCATTGCCACGCAGGCGCAGGCGCCCGCGTTCGAGGTGGACCCGCTCTGGCCGCGTCCGCTGCCCAACCATTGGGTGCTCGGCTCGGCGATCGGTGTCGGCGTCGACTCACGCGATCACATCTTCATCATCCACCGCGGCAACGCGACGCTCAACGCGCGAACCGAAGCGGGACTCGTGTCCACGCCGCCCACTGGTGAGTGCTGCGCGGGCGCGCCACCCGTGCTCGAGTTCGATCCCGAAGGCAATCTCGTGAACTCATGGGGCGGCGAGGGTGAAGGCTACACGTGGCCGCAGTCCAACCACGGCATTTCCATCGACGCCGACGACAACATCTGGATCGGCGGCAACGGTGCGAACGATTCGCACATCCTCAAGTTCACGCGTGACGGCAAGTTCCTTGCGCAGTACGGCGTGCCAGGTCGCGCTGCGAATAGCTCGGCGATGGACGCCTTCGGTCGCGTCGCCAAGATCTCGTTCGACAATGCGGCGAAAGAGGCTTACATCTCCGACGGCTACGGCAACAAGCGGGTTGCCGTCGTTGACATGAACACCGGTGCGATCAAGCGCTATTGGGGCGCCTACGGCAACGTGCCGAGCGACAGCAACCTCGGGCCCTACAACCCCGATGCGCCGCTCGTGCAGCAGTTCCGAAATCCCGTGCACTGCGCTGAGCCGACGAATGATGGATTCGTGTACGTATGCGACCGTCCGAACAATCGCATACAGGTGTTTCGCTCAAACGGCACGTACGTGAAGGAAGTGCAGGTGTTGCCGCGCACGCTCGGCGATGGTTCCACATGGGACATCGCATTCTCGCGTGATCCCGAGCAGAAGTACATGTATCTCGCCGATGGCAAGAACATGCGCGTGCACGTGATGGACCGGCAGTCGCTCGAAGTGCTCACATCCTTCGGAGACGGCGGACGACAGCCGGGACAGTTCTTCGCCGTGCACAGCATCGCGACGGATTCGAAGGGCAACATCTTCACCACCGAGACGTACGAAGGAAAGCGTGTGCAGCGATTTGTATACAAGGGCGTGCGCGCGGTTACGAAGCGGGATCAGGGTACCGTGTGGCCAACTGGACGATGAGCAGCAGCGACGCGCGGGTGTTCGGTTCGGTGTTCAGCCTTGCGTTCGTCCTCGGCGGTATGGTGCGCGCTGTCCTGCCCAGATGACACCGCGGCTCAGGTACGCAGCCCGGAGCGTCCAGCGCATCGTCGGCAGAACAACTGCAACTCGTAGTAGCAGCGTCGGTTAGCAGCCGAACGCCCGCGGCTTCCTCCGTCGCGAACCGTTTGGCATAGCTCCTGCACCCTCATGTCTTCGATGCTACGGGCGAATGTGCCCGTGGCCCGGATTCCGACCCGGTGCTCGACGCATGCCGGTTCGGCGCAGATATGCGTCAGCTTGAGGAGTGGCATCATGTCCCTGCTTCGTGTAACCGCCGTATCGATGTTCCTCGTGTCCGCCGTCGGTTTCGCCGACACGCTCGCTGCACAACCTGGACGCGGCAACGACCGTCGAAACGACAATGGTCGTGATCGCGGACGCACCCTGTTCACCTGGTCCGGCGTTGTGGACCGCGAAGTCACGCTCGTGATGCGCGGCAGGGATCTTTCCGTGCGCGGTGAGCGTGACGTCTATGCGTCGCGCAACGAGCGTCCGCGCTCTACTGGCGCGCTTCCCCGCACCGACGGTGACGTGCGTGTGCGCGTGCTCGATGGACGCGGCCAGGTGACCGTGCTGCAGCAACCGACGTCGCGCAACAACTACACCACGATCGTACGCGTGCGTGATCCCCAAGGCGGCAGCGATCGGTATCGCATTGCTGCGAGCTGGCAGCCGGATGCCCGCTACAGCAACAACGGCAATGGCAAGGGCAAGGGCAACGGCAACGGCAACGGCAACGGAAACCGCGCACGCGGCAATGAACGGGATCGTGACGATGATCGCGGCCGCGATCGAGACGATCGTGAGCGCGATGACCGCGATGACCGCGACCGAAACTATCCGCACCGCGACGGAAGCCGCGATGGAAGCCGCGATGGAAGCCGCGATGGTGATTGGGGCCGCGACGGCGACCGAGGCAACCAAGGCGTGCGCTGGAGTGGGATTGTCGACGATGTGGTGGAACTTCGCGTGCAGGGTCGTCGCGTAAACGTGGTCGAGCGCAGCGGTGCACCGACGCGCGACGCACGCACCACCTTCAGCAGCACGCTGCCGCGCGAGTCAGTGAACGTGCAGCTCGCACGTGCCGACGGTCGGGGCGCCGTGCGTGTTGTGCAGCAGCCGTCTCTCTTGAACGGGTACACTGCAGTTGTTCGCATCGAAGACCGCAGCGGCGGTGCTGCGCGCTACGACATCGATTTGCGGTGGTAGGCAGCGGATGAGGCACTGGGCCTTGCTCACGCTCGCGGTCGCGCTCGCATCAAGCGCGACCGCTTTGCGTGCGCAGGTTCTCATTCCTGACACAGTTTTCGCTCGAGCGGAACGCCCAACCGGCACAATTCGTGGCACGGTTCAGACGAGCGATGGCAAGCCGGTGGTGGACGCACAGGTCATCGTTGGTGGCCTCGCCAGCGTACGCGCAAACAACGCCGGATCATTTTTCCTGTTGCGAGTGCCTCGTGGTTCACACACGATCACCGTGCGAACGTTTGCAGCGCCGCCTTTATCGGCTACGGTGGCAATTGCGGGCGGTGATACAGCGACCGTCGCTATTCGCCTGCTCGAGAAGCTCACGGAACTGGAGACGGTGCGCGCAATCGGCCAGCGTCTGATTGAGGCACCGGGCTGCGGCGCACTCGAAGATTTCTACCGCCGACGGCATCCAGCCGGTTGTGTATTACGTGGATGGGATGCAAACCATGGCTGGCGACCTGTTCTCGTGGTTCAACCCAAACGATCTCGAGGCCATGGAGATCATGCAGACCGTAGCCCAAGATCTGTTCTCAGCGTTCCGCCCAACGACCTTGCAGCGACGACCAGAATCGCTATCTCGAGTCGTCGATCGGATCGGTCGATGGACGTCCCGGCCGAGACGGTGTGAACGACGGTGGATCGGATGCGGGGAATGAGTCGATGGCAGCCTGCTCCACAGCGTCGTCGGTATCAATGAACGGCGGCTCGGCTGCCCGTTCCTGGCGTGTGAGATCGTCCGTGTCCTTGCTCGGTGGATCGCGCAATGGTTCGCGCCTGGAGTCACGGGTTGCAGTACGCTTCGCGTCGCGCAGTAAGCGTGCGGTGGATGCGTGCATTGAAGGCACCGCTCTGGCGAAGGATGGGAGCATCACGCCGGCACCGGCTTCAGCACGACCTTCGTGCAGCAGTCGTCTTTGTCGTTGAACGCGCGATACGCGTCCGGCGCCTCGTCGAGCTGCAAACGGTGCGAAATGATGAAGGTGGGATCGATCTCGCCGGCCAGCACGTGATCCAGCAGTAGCGGCATGTATTTGTGCGTGTGCGTCTGTCCCATCTTGAACGTGAGGCCTTTGCCGAATGCAGAACCCATTGGCATCTTGTCGATGATACCCGCATACACGCCCGGTATCGACACGGTGCCGCCCGGACGACACGCCTGGATCGCCTCGCGCAATGCATTCGGCCGGTCCGTCTGCAATCGCAGCGCCTGCTTGGTGCGATCGTACAGTTCCATCAATCCCGTGCCGTGTGCTTCGAGTCCCACCGCGTCGATCACCGAGTCGGGTCCGCGTCCGCCCGTCAACTCCTTGATACGCTCCACGACGTCGTCGCACTCCGCGAAGTTGATGGTCTCGGCAGCGCATCGGGTTGAGGCCAGTTCCAGCCGCTCCGGCACCTCATCGATGCAGATCACCCGATCAGCGCCGAGCAGCTGCGCACTCAGCGCCGCCATGAGGCCGACGGGACCGGCACCCCACACCGCCACCGTCGCACCCGGACGCAGGTCGCAGTTTTCGGCGGCCATGTAGCCAGTGGGCAGGATATCGCTGAGGAACAGCAGTTGGTCGTCGGGGACGCCGTCCGGAACGACGAGCGGACCAACGTCGGCGAACGGGACGCGCACGTATTCAGCCTGACCGCCCGCATATCCGCCGAACATGTGAGAGTACCCGAACAGCCCTGCCGCGGGATACCCGATCAAGGCCGCCGCGTCCATGGCGTTGGGGTTGCTGAGTTCACACGCGGAGTATTCTTCGCGCTCACAGAAGTAGCACACACCGCATGCGATGTTGAATGGCACGACGACCCGGTCACCTACCTTCAGCTTCTTTACCGCCGACCCGATGTCCACGACTTCGCCCATGAACTCGTGACCCAGAATGTCACCCTTCTTCATGGCCGGGTTGTAGCCGTTGTATAGATGCAGGTCGCTGCCGCAGATCGCGGTGCTCGATACGCGTACAATTGCGTCGGTGGGAAGAATGATCTGCGGATCCGGCACGGTTTCTACCGAGATGTCACGCAGCCCTGAGAAGCAGACGGCTTTCATGCGGGCACCCCCTCGACATGAGGGTTGCTGATCTCACGTTCGCTCTCCTGCTGTTCGTCTTTCCAATCCTCATGCTGCGCCGCACCGCGCGGCTGTCCATGCGTGGTGGCGATCGAGCCGAATTCCATCAGTTGCTTGAAGCGATGCAGATCGATGTCCATCTGCCGACCGGGTCCCTGCCCCATCAGCTTGGCGATTCCTATACCCAAACGTCCGCCCGGCGGCCGATATCCGACAGTCACGAAAATCTCGGTACCGCTGCCCTGCCGTGATGGTTCGAAGCGGATCTCGCCACGATGCGGCACGTCGGCATCGCCAACGGATTGCCACCGAATGACACTACCCGGAATGTCGGCAGTTATTTCGGCGTCCCATTCGACGGATCCGCCCGGTGCGTTCACCACCCAGTGCGACTGCTCGCCGTCTTCGGTGACAGACTCCACGTGCTGCATGAAGCGCGGAAGCTCCGAAAGCTTGCGCCATGCCTCATACACATCCTGTTGCGGGCGCCGAACCGTAATGGCTGTGCTCACTACGCGCACGCCACGGCTGTCCTGAATATCCTGAGCCATGATTCCCTCGCTGACCTGAAGCGACTCGCACGCCTGTGCGTCCTGGCGAGAGGCCAAGCAGCCGCTCACCACGTCTCAATGCAGTGTGGCGTGTGCTTCCATCAGCAAGCAATTGTCCCCACGAGGGAGATGCATCTCTCCCCCGGCTTTCACATCGCTTGCGACCGTTCAGCTCGCCGCAGGTTCCATGATGTCGGCAGTGACGCCACATGCCGGACAGAACTGGAAGAATGCGTTTTTCCGTGTGTCGCACGTGGCGCACTGGTTGAACAGCATCATGCCGCAATGCACGCAGTAGTTGCTGGTGCCTGACTTTCCACCGGGAATCGCGCGCTCACATCCGGGACACACGCCGGCGTCCATTCGCTTCAGCGCTTCCTCGTAGCCGAGCGCATGACGACGTTCCGCTTCCGTGCGCTGCGTCTCTTCCTGTCGCCGCGCGAGATACCGACGCATTGCGCGAATTGCGTAATGGCCCGCGATGGCTGATGCGATGATGCCAACACCATAGCGTACATATCCGCCGTAGCTCGGCAGGTACGGCACCAGCTCCACAAAAAATGCGAAAACCGCGAACAGCACAAAGCCGCGATACAGCGGCCAGTAGTCGGTGCCACGCTTCCGCGCGATCATCCATGCAGCAATCAGAAGTAGCGGTAACGTGAGCGCCAGGCGAATCGCGAAGATGCGCAGTTCATGCCAGAATAGAGCGCGATCGTAGGCGCCTCGCGCGGCGTCACGCAGGTCGTCACTCGCTACCATCGCCTGACTTTGCGCCTGTCGAAGCATCAGCAGTTGCGCGTCGATGTCCTCGAGCGTGGACTCCGCGCTGCGTAATCCGGCCCCCAGCGCATCGAGCTCGCGTGTGCGTGAGATGACTTCGGGGTCCTGCGCTGGATCGGTGGTGGCGGTACGCGTTGCAATCCAATTCGTGAAGCCCTCACGCGCGGACGTGTACGCATTCTCCGACGCGGTGAGCGCAAGCTGCGCGCGTTCGCGCGCCGCCGACTGCGCCCGCTCTGCGCGGCGCAGCGAGTCAAGCTGCGCGTTCAGCGCCGCCATCGCATCGGAGTCGATGAACTGCTCGAGCGTGATGCGCTGGTCCACGCCTGGCAAGTCACCGACGATCTTTCCACCCATGCCGATCAGGAAGCCCGCGAACACGAGCGACACCGCCCACATCGCGATCTTGAACAGCCGCTCGGGCACGCGCAGCGCCTTGATCATCGCGAGCAGGCTGCCGCAACGGTGCCGCGGTCGGCCGAGCCGCGCACCCACACGTTGTCAGCCGGCTTGCGATCGGGAAAGCGACAAGCCGGATCCAATGTGATGCGCTCGATCTGACGTCCGCCAAAATCGAGCTGGGCCACGAAGGTGCGGCTGCCGCCGAACCACACGTCCACCGGATAGGTGACACGTGCCGTGACGTCGTCTGTCATCACTGCGTTCGGCATGGCGCGCGGAGCCGGACCGCTCGCCGCGAACTTCACTTCGAGCACAATCGGCGATGGCATGTCACCGTCTTGCCGCACCGTGACACTGGTCCGATTGCCCGACGTCGCGACGCGCGCGATGCTGCCATCGACGCTGTGTGTATTGAAAAGCCATCCGTTCCAGAACCATCCCAGCTCGCGGCCGAGCGCGCGTTCCATGAAGAACATCCAGTCCCATGGTGATGGATGCTTGAACATCCACGCATTTGCGTACTCACGATGCGCGCGCTGCACGGCCGAGTCGCCCACGATGCCGCCGAGCATGGACAGCATGAGCGGCGTCTTCTGGTAGGTGGTGAAGCCGTAGAACTGCGGGCCAGCGTAGTTCGCGTTCCACATCATGGGCGGCTCAGCTTCGTTGCCGGCGGTGCGACCATAAGACTGCCCAAGTCCGTCGAGCACGGGTTGCCGTCCCGCCGCGTGTGCGTTCGACAGGATGTTCATGTACTGATCGAATCCCTCGTCCATCCAGCCATACCATGTTTCGTTGGTTCCCACCACCATGGGCCACCATTGATGCGCCGCTTCGTGGTCGGCCGCACCCTGGTTGGAGTTGATCACCATGGGATACTCCATGCCCGCGCTCGGTCCGTCCTGAAGTGTGAGATGCGGGAACTGATACGGGAACCACAAATCGGAGTAGAACTCGAGTGCATGACGCGTGATGCGCCCTGCATTCGCAAACAGGTTCGCTCGGCCGGGCAGGAAAAACATGTGAATCGGCACCGGACCCTTGCCGGGAATTGTTGCCCGCGTGGACTCCCATACGAACTTGCGCGCGGTGGCCCACGCAAAGTCATTCACGGTGTCCGCAACGAAGTGCCACACGAGGCGACCGTGCGCGTCACCCTGCGCAGTGGCGCTTCCGGGCCCGATTTCATCGGGACCCACGATCATCGTGTTCGCATCGCTTGCAGCTACACGCGTGAGTCGTTCGCGAGCGGTGGGCGTGAGCACCTCATTCGCGTTCTGCAAGACGCCCGTGCCGCTCACCAGCCAGCCGGCCGGAACATCGATACGCACGTCATACCGGCCGAACACGTTGAAGAACTCAGACGGGCCGAGGTAGAGCTCAGCATCCCAACCACGCAGGTCGTCGTACATGGCGATTCGCGGAAACCACTGTGTGGGTTGGTACAACGAGTCGGCCCATCGCTGCGTCATGCGGTGTCCCACACCGGGTCCGCCGGGCAGCTTGTGATTCCACTCGATCTCGAGCGTTGCGCGCGCACCGGGGAGCAACGGCGTCGCCAATCGCACACGCGCGACCGTGCTCTTTGCACCGGTGAGGAACGGCTGCGACGTGGGCGCAGACAACACGGAGGGTCCGCCCGGCGGTGGTACGAGCGCTGCGTTGACGCCATCCACTGTCAGGCGTGTGATCATCATGCCTTCGGTGTTCTCCGCGGGCACCCAACTCGCGGCGCGCGGCACCGTTCCGATAAAGTGATTCGGATCGAGCCGGAGTCCGATCATCGTCATCGTATCCGGACTCGTATTGTGCACCACCACGGACTCTTGCCCCGACAGTCGCGACGTGGACGTATCGAGTCGTACGTTGATGGTATAGTCTGCGCGCAATTTCCAGTAGTTGCGGCCCGGTCGCCCCGTCGAGTCGCGTGTGCCCGCCTCGAATGCACGCTTTATCGCGTTCGTCAGCGGGATGTCGCGACGGATGGTGCGCTCGGGCGCCGGAGCACCCTGCGCGGACAACGCGCGCGTTGGCAGTGCAATGCAGACAGCCGCGAGTGCGACGAGGGCGGAGCATGTGAACGTGATGCGAGGCGTCATCAGAGGCATTCGGTGAGGCATCATACGAAGCGAAACGGTCGACATCATGAAATCTCCACGTAATGTTTGAGTCGGAGCATCGGCGCGCAATCTAGCATCGCCCGCTCGTTCGCCCGTCCGCCAATCCCCGACCTGCCATCCCACCCGCTCCCGTACCCATGTCGTCGCCGCAGCCCGTCCCGTTCGTCCCACTGCAGTTCACCCGCAGATCGTCGCTGGAATCGCTGGAGAGTGCGACCGACTTCTTCGCACGCATGGACCATCGTCGCACGACGCGGCACTTTGCCACCGACCCGGTGCCGCGCGAACTCATCGAGTGGGCGATCCGGACTGCCGGCACGGCTCCGTCAGGTGCACATCAGCAACCGTGGACGTTTGTCGCCATCTCGAACGAAGAGCTCAAGCAGCGCCTGCGCGAAGCCGCGGAACAGGAGGAGCACGCGTTCTATCACGGCAAAGCGCCCGAGGAATGGCTGAGCGCGCTGGCACCACTTGGCACCGATGAGCACAAGACGCACCTCACCGACGCGCCGTGGGTGGTGGTGCTGTTCCGTCAGGCGTACGGCGTCAACCCGGACGGCAGCAAGCGCACGTTCTACTACACGCAGGAGTCGTGCGGTATCGCTGCGGGGTTCTTCATCGCCGCGGTACACCTGATGGGTCTCGTCACGCTCACACACACGCCCAGCCCGATGGGATTTCTCTCCGAACTGCTAAAGCGACCCGCCAACGAGAAGGCGATGCTTGTGATGCCGGTGGGATATCCTGCAGCCGATGCTCGGGTGCCGGATATCGCGCGCAAGCCGCTCGACGCAATTGCCGTGTGGAAGTGATCGAGCGGTGCGCTGTGAAAGCTTGTCAGCGCGGTGCGCGAGACGCTCCGCGCACATTCTCGAAGTACAACAGGCCTCCCGACGACGTGCCGATGAGCAGGTCGAGGTCGCCGTCGCCATCGAGATCACCAATGGTCAGCGTGGAGAACGGCCCTGTGCTCATGCCAAGATCTGGCTGACGCTCGAAGCGGATGCCGTCGGTATCACCTGCGTTGCGCCAGAACTGTATGTCGCCGTCCTCACTGCCCAGCAGCAGGTCTACGTGTCCATCACCATCGAGATCCGCGAGCAGCGGCGCGCTGCGCCGGCCCACATCGATGTCCTGGAAGACGTCGCTCACCAGTTCGAACCTCGGCGCGGTTCGCGTTCCCGTGTTGCGATAGAGATTGAGTTGTCCCGATGCCTCACCCACGATCATGTCGAGATCGCCGTCGCCATCCAGGTCGGCCAGCGACGGCGCGGTGTTGCTGCCGCGCGTCAGCGTGATGAGCGCGCTGTCGGCGAGCGTGAAGGCGGGCTTCTCATTCGTTCCGGTATTGCGCCACCACTGCACCCGGTCGCGCCACGTTCCCAGCACGAGATCTGGCAGCCCGTCGCCGTCCAGATCGGCCACCACCGGCGCGTAGTGAAACTCATCGCGCATGGGCAGCAAGCCGCGGTCAACGAATGATGGCGCCGCTGTGGTGCCGACATTCTCGAACCATGTGATGTTGCCACTGGCGTCGGAATCGGTCGCGATCTTATTGCCGATGAGCAGATCCAGATCGCCGTCGCCATCGAGATCTGCGAGGTGCGGCATCGCTTCGGATCCGACATCGATCGTGGGCAGCAGCCTGCGCGTGGCAAGCGTGAACGCACCGCGCGTGTCCTGCGTGACGAGCAGCAGATTTTCGATGGACGTGGTACGCGGTGTGTACGAGCCGCCGATCACGCCGAGCACGAGATCCATACGCCCGTTGCCGGTCACATCGCCGAGGGTGGGCGCATTGTAGCCGCTCGTGAGCACGGGCGCGTTCGGCGGAAACTGGACTGGCCGCGAGCGCATGTTTGGAATTGTACAGCCGTTCGACGTGTTCTCGATCAGCAGCACGCCGGGCTCGAAATAGTCGCCCCAGAAGAGATCGATGTCCCCGTCACCGTCGATGTCGCCAAAAGCAAGCGTGTTCGCGCCATGACGCATGCTGCCGCGTTCAAGTCCCGGCGTGCCGCCAGGCACCGGTCCGAGGATCTCGATGTCTTCGAACCGTAGGGTGTGCAGCACGAATCTCGGCACACCGTTGCGTTCCGTGCCGGGTACGGCTTCGTATCGATCGACCGTACCGGCGACGCGTCCGAGAAAGAGATCGAGGCGGCCGTTGCAGTCGATGTCGACGACGTTGAGAATGTTCTGCCGGTCGGCAGGAATCGCCACGTTGTCGCTGTCGCGCAGCGAATCGACGGCGATCTCGAAACGCGCCTGCTGTCTCGTGCCCACGTTGCGCCACGCGCGAATGTAGCTCACTGGCGATTCGCTCAGCAGGTCGGGCAGCCCGTCGCCGTCGAGGTCCGCAAAGCGATACCACTCACCGATGGGCAGGTCGAGAAAGCGATCGGTGCGCCACGTGAACGTCCCGTTCACGTTCTCGAAGAACATGATGCCGTTGGAGCGCTCCTGCACGAACAGGTCAAGGTCGCCGTCGCCATCGATATCCACGAGTTGCGGACGCGGCACGTCGAATCCGCCAAGAAACGGCTGAATCATCGCTCGCCCGTCGGCATCGACCACGGGGAACGGGGACACGCGCCGCACGAACTGCGCATTGTCGGTTTCCCCGTCGGCCTGTGCGCTGCGCACCGCTACGTTTGCAGGCGGCGATGCTGCAGTTGTTGTTGAAGATGTCGCAGCCGAGCAGGCGGCGAGGACCAGCACGCCGCCGACCACACTGGCACGCGTGGCGCGAGCAAACCGCGTACGCGAACTAGGGCTCAACATCACGGCAATCATCACGCGCGAACAGCCACGACTCATCGCACCCGCGCAGCGCCCATGCCAGTCGGACCGTTGCCGAGCATGAGGGTGGTCTTCACCTTTCCGGTGACGAGATCGAGCACGGTGAGCCATCCGTCACTCGCCGACATGCCGTCCATGCCATGCATCTCGTGACCACTGTGCCCTTCCTGAACGGCACCAGCGTTCTGGTTGCTGATGAACGCGTAGCGTCCGTCGGCGCGAATGATCATGCCGTACGGTTGTGCAAGGCGGCTCTCGAGTGTCCGTTTCACCGTCCACGTGCCGGCGTCGATTTCGGCCACCGCGTTCTTTGTCAGCAGTGTGAGGTAAAGCGTGCGCCCGTCGGCAGAGAATCTGGGCTCCCACGGCTTGCCTTCGACCGTAATCTCCCGAACCGGCACCATCGGCGGCGGCTTGGTGAGGTCGAACACAAGCAGCGTATTCGACAGCTCACCGCCGGCCACCATTGTGCGACCATCAGGTGAAATCGCGAACTGGACCAACGATCGTGTAGCGCCCGGAATCGTGGAGAGCGTGACGCGACCAGTTTCCGTCTCCACACTCGCGATGCGGTTCTCCGACAGCGAGGCCGTGTGTACCCACTTGCCGTCGAGCGAGATTGCCAGGGCGTGTGGTCGCGGAATCACGATTTCCTGCTCGTCCACCAGCGTGAACGGGGTTCGTGCGATAACGCCCAGCGCCTTGGGCGGATTCACGGCCGTCATGGACCGACCGACGTACAGCGAGTCGTGCACCGGGTCGAGCGTGAGCAATCCCGGCGTTTCCATTTCCACCTGACCAACCAGCTTGTTGTCGCGATCGAACTTGAGCACTCGGCCCGCGCCGATAAGCGAGACGTACCAGAAACTCCCGTCGTTCTCCACCGCCACGTGATGCGGCTTGGCGTTGGCCGCAAAGCCGAGCGTGCGCAGGTCGATCACCGCATCGACCTCGAGCGCCTGCTGATCGATGATCGAGATGGTGGCACCGGCCTGATTCACCACATACAGACGCTCCTGAGCGTCGGCAGCCCGCAGGCCACCGACGCTCAGCATCCCTGCCGCGAGCAACGTGCGCAATCGCAACATGTATTCGCTTACTGAACGATCGGACGTGTGCGATCCCGCACGAAGAACACGCCTTCGCCGATGCTCGTCACGACAATCGCGCCGCTCTTGAAATACGGATACACGCTCCACGAGCCCGAGAACGACGGTGTGCCGTCATCACCCGGATGGGTGTCGAGGAAGCCGACTTCTTTCGGGTTGCGCGGATCGCTGATGTCCAGGATGCGAAGACCCGACGTGTAGTTCGCCTGATACATGCGATCGCCCTTGACGTACAGATTGTGGTCAATCGCCTTCGTGGTGCCGACGTGTTCCTTGACGAGCACCGGATCGGTCAGGTCCTGCACGTCCCACACGAGCGTGCGCGTACCCTTTGCCGCCTCACCCTGTCCCGCCGACTCATCGCCTTCGTCATTGAGATAGAGGTACTTGTGATCGTCCGTCAGCCACGCCTGATGCGCGTAGGCGACGTTCGGATACGACGCGCGAGAGATCGCGACGGGACTCTTCTTGTCGGTCACGTCGGCAATGCTGATCGCCGTCTCGTTGGAGCCGATGCAGATTTCCTTGCCAGCGTAGCGCGTGTCCGGTCCCTTGTAGAGTACGCACTGCGAATCGTGCGAATAGCCCGTGCCCGCGCGACCAGTCTTGTCGTCACCAAAGCAGCCCGCAAACTTCGGCTTCTTGGGAGTGTTGACGTCGATCATGTGGTGACCACCACCGCATGTCTCACCGCCGCCCGATCCACCGACCACGTACACGAAGCCGGTCTCTTCATTCGCCACAATGTTGTGCGCACTGTTGATGCGGTCGTAGGTGACATCGGGTGTGAACGTCTGAGGCGTGCGCACGTTGCGCAGGCGCGTGAGGTCGAAGATCTGCATGCCATGCTCGCCGGCGTTGTCTGCCACGATGAATGCATGATCCTTCACGACTTTCATGTCGCGCCACGCTGCTGACGGCGAGCCCTTTGTCTTGGGCAGGTCGCCGAGGTAGCGCGGATTTGCGGGATCGGTCACGTCCACGAACGACGTGCCGTCCGTGCGACCGAGAATCGCGATCTCACGCTTCGATACGGGATCTGTCCACCCCCAGTTGTCGTTCATGCTGGTGCCACGCTTTCCACCGATCGCCTCGATGGGCAGGAAGGACAGCAGCGACGCGTTGCTGCACTCGAACTCACCCGCCTTTCCATCGTCGGCGCACATCACTTCCTTGCCCTTCACCGCCGAGTACACCTTGCGATCGATTTCGGGGAACACGGTGGCCGTCTTCGTCCAGGTGCCTGCCGCGCTGCGAGACAGGAACATCACCGTACCGCCTCCACCACCGTCGTTCGGCATGCCGACGGCCGCGGTGTTGCCAGCGACAGCGATGGTCGCACCAAATCCTGCGCCGGCATCGATATCACCGACACTCAGCACTCGCATGGAACCGGCGCCGTTGTCGGCGTCAGGCGCAATGCGATAGATGCGCCCTGCGGAGAACTGACTGATCGGCGCGCCGACCCAGATCTCGTTGCCGGCCATCGCGAGACTGACGCCGAATCGCGCCGCTCCTGCTTCGTATGGCACGAATGACTTGCGCTCGCGCCAGATCTCGGAGATGTCGCTGTATTCGAACGAGGTCACGCTGCCGAGCGTGGCGCCGCGGCGGCCCGCGGCGGGAAACGCGCCCGGCGAGCCTGCGACGATAC
>JBGTFN010000283.1:0-10018 GCA_041747275.1 Gemmatimonadaceae bacterium
TCGCAAAGAAAAAGCGGCCGACGCCAATCTGGCGTCGGCCGCTTTCTTGCGGCGAAAGGAATACGGCTCTGCTCAGGCCGAGTAACGACGGCGACGAGCGATGATGCCGAGCCCCATCACTCCTGCGCCGAGCAGCAGCGCGGACGCCGGCTCCGGCACGTTGTTTACTTCGCGTCCGATCTTGCGAGCAATCGCGCTCTCGAAGTCCCTGAAATCGTTCGCGGCTTCGGCAAATCCGTCGGTTGTGACGGCGTTTGTGGCATACCAGTTGAAGAGGGAAAGTCCCCCGCACTGGCTGTTCTCGGTACCGATGGTAATGGCGTTGATCGTGATGCCGAGATTCTGCGCGGCAGTGCGTGCCGTGGCGGTGTTCGAGCCATCGTTCTGGCAGCCGTCCGCAGAGATATCGATGATCCGGCGCGCGCCGTCGAAACCGTTGGTGGCAAACTGAGGCGTGATCCAGTTGATGGCGCTGCCGGGAGCAGTCTGGCCCCCGAACGGCCGCGCATAGGCAGCAATCGCGTCCGCGAAGGTCTTCGCGGTGGCGCCGCTGTTGACCAGGAACCAGCCACCCGGCATCATCTCCTGGCTGGCGGATCCGGCCCAGTACGAGTAAGAGACAGCCATGGAGCGGCCGCTCAAGCCGAAGTTATCCCAGAACGCCGTCTGGCTGAAAGCACTCACATAACCGCCGCGAACGAGAGCGAACTCGCCGGCGTCTACGCTTCCGGACACATCGGAGATAAGGGCCAGCTCGATCGAGACCGGTTGGGCGACAGCGGGACTCGCTCCCACAAACGACAAGAAGAGTGTCGCCGCGACTAGAGTACGAAATCTCATGAGTACCGCACCTCTGGTGGGGGGGAAGGAGGCGAAAGATTCACCACCACCCTATGTGACGTTGCACACTCCGTGCCGATGTTCCAAGATCAGCGGTGACGTCGCTAAATGTTGCCATGTATGGGCTTGTACTGTTGAGCTCGCTACCAACCCGATTGCGTCATTGTTGTTTCGACGCAACAATCAGTGGACAGGGCGCGGCAGTTAGTGCCAAGCAGACGCCTCAGAAATGATCTCGCCCGTCCGGCAGTTTGACCCCTTGAGGCTCAGTATTCGACGAAGAAGCGCTGCAGCTCACGCGGGTCGCGCGATTTGGTGAGCGCGAGCATGAGCAGGATTCGTGCCTTCTGAGGCGTCAGGTGCTGCGAGACGACGGTAGGTGGCGCAGCGCGCTCTGCACGCGCGGCGGAATCGGCCGCTGTGGTGTCCGGGCGCATCTCGGTGATGCCCACAGAATCTGTGCGAGGTGGTGAGGGGCTCGGCACGCCACTCACGTTATCGCCTGAGGGGAACGCGATCACCAGCACGACACCTTGCTGGCGAAGCGCGCGATATGGCGCACCTTCGCCGGGCGCGAATCCGGTAGTGGCCACGACGATGCCTGCGGGCAGCGTATCGAACGACGGTCCGCTGCCCCCCGGATATGAGAACGTGAGTTCCACCCGCGGGAGCGAATCGATGCCTGCCAGGTCGAACTCACTGCGCGTGCCGTGACGACGGGCCGGCGCGAAGAAGAACTCCGGCCCGCTCGAGCCTACCACGCCGAGCATACCCATTTCGCCTACGCTGAATCCACCAACGCGCTGATACAGCTTGCGCACTTCGCGCGCCGACAGGATGCGGTCGTCCATTACCACCATCACACCCTTGCCCACCGCTTGCGGTGACGCCGCAGTGCGCACTGCCGCGAGCAGATTGATCGGACCATCGGGGCTGATGCCCGTGGCGGGCCGCTGCGAACCGACCACCACCACCGGTTTGTCGGATCGCACCGTGAGGTACAGGAAAAACGCGGTCTCCTCGAGGCGATCGGTGCCATGGGTGACCACGACGCCAGCCAGGTCATCGCGCTCGTTCAGCACAGACTCGATGCGCCGCGACAAGGCAATCCACTGCTCCGGCGTGATGCGAGTACTCGCGACGTTCGAAAACTGCTCAGCTTCCACCTGGGCGTGACGCGACAGCTCCGGGACCGAGCTCACCACCTGCTCGGCGGTGAGCGTTCCGGCGCGATAGCTGCCCAGTGTGCCGGGCGCGCTCTGCACACCGGCGATGGTGCCTCCAGTTGCGATGACGAGCACTTTGGGGCGCGGTGTGCTGTCAGACTGCGCCTGCAGCGGGTGGGAAACTGACGCGGCGCTCAGCGCCAGCAGAAGCCATGAACAGCGAACACTGGTGCAGATGCGGACCACGCACGAACTCCGGATGAGTGAACACGAAAGCTGTCGATAGTGCTACAGCATGCCCGACAGCAATGTCGCAATGCCGAGGAAGCTTGCGAAGCCTACAATGTCGGTCACCGTGGTGAGAATGATCGACGACGACTGTGCAGGATCCTGTCCCACCATCGTCAGCGCCGTGGGAACGAGCACACCCGCCACGCCGGCCGCCACCATCGACATCACCATCGATATGCCGATCACCAGTGCGAGCCCGGTGGAGCGACTCCAGAGCCAGACGCCGCCGGCCGTGGTGAGTGAGACCGCGATACCGTTGAACAGCGCGACACCGGCTTCCTTGCGCACGACACGAGGCCATTGACTCATGCGAATCTCGCGCATGGCGAGCCCGCGCATGGTCACCGCCAGCGCCTGTGCGCCGGTGTTGCCCGCCTGGCCAGCTACAACAGGCAGCAGCACAGCCAGCTGAGTAAACCGCGCGATCGTTCCCTCAAAAATACCCACGACAGACGCAGCGAGAAACGCCGTTGCGAGATTGATCTCCAGCCACGGCAATCGCTTCTTTACGGCAAACGAAACGGGCGACAACGCGCGCTCCTGCCGGCTCGCACCCACCATGGACAACATGTCGGCCGCAACATCCTCCTGCGCTGTCTGCGCCAGCGTGGCGTAGCGAATCACACCGAGCAGGCGTCCTTCAAAATCCACCACGGGCAGGCTCGTGGCGCGAGCCTTGTTGAAATGCTGCACGATCTCTTCCTGCGGGTCGATGGCCTGCACCGCAGCCGCCGGTCGCACCAGCGTTTCAAGCAACGCGTTCGGTTCCGCGAACACGAGTTGCTGCACGGACACGGTCCCGGTCAGACGACGTTCTTCATCGGTGAAGAACACGTCGTTCACCGGCCGCGCATTCGCCTTCGCATGCACCGAACGTAAACGCGCGAGCGCCTGACGCACCGAGGTGCCCGGCTTGAAGGCCACCACACGCGGATCCATCAGACGGCCGGCCGTCTCAACCGGATAGTCGGCCATCATGCGAAGCTCCCGTGCCAGTGCGGGATCCAACGTGCCAAACAGCGCATCTCGCGGCGTATCGTCGAACCAATGCAGCACAGGGATCGCTCGCATTGCGTCCATCGCGCCGATCACGTTTGTCTGCACGTCTGCGGGCATGCGGGCGAGGACCTGTGCCGCCAGGTTCGGCTCCAATCGCTCGATCACTGGAACCGCGTGTCGAAGCGGCTCGGCGCGCAAAAGTCGCGAGATCTCCGCCACCGGCAGATCGTCGAGGTGTCGCGTCGCCTGATCCGGATAGTCGCGCACAAACGTGCGGGCGAGTCGCGCGAATCCAACGTTCGCATCAGTCCGCATCAGGCACCTCGCGACTCACGGCGGGTGTGGCGCCCCGTTCTCGGCCGCCGCCGGTGGTGGCCGCGATACCCGCGACCAACCCCGTGGTACCAAGTTGAAAAAGCTCAGCGAGCGCTCCTGCGGTGAGGCGTGTCGGCTCCGGCCCGCGCGCCGTGGCCTCGCGCTCGAGGCGCCTGAGCGTCTGGTAACGAATGGCGCCGAGCAGTCGGTTCTTGTCGTCCACAACGGGGAGCGCATGATACGAGTGCCAACCCGAATGCTCGCGCACCAGTGATACCGGAGTGAACACATCGATGCGTTGCACGCTTCTATGCATCACTGCGCTGACCGGATCACGTGGGCGTGCTCCCATGAGTTCGGGAATGTCCATGACGCCCACCAGCTCATGTTCACGGTCGACCACGTACAGGTAGTACAGCAGGTCGCGCGACGCGCGGCCGAGCCGGACTCGCGCATCGGCCACTAGCACGTCGTCCGGAAGCCGGAACACGGATGGATCCATGACGGATCCGGCAGTGCCGTCGGCGTACGGCAGCACGCGCTCTATGGCGTCGCGAACGCGGTCGCCCAGCAGTGCGAGCAATGCCGCTCGCGGTTCAGCATCCATAGCGCGCACGATGCCCGCTGCTTCGTCGGTCGACAGCGCATCGACAATCGATGCCGCACTCTTCGGAACGCTGGTCGTGGAGAGATGTGCCAGGCAATCCGCTGCAAATGGCACGTTGAGATCGCGCAGCACGACTGCCGCCGTGCGCGGTGGCACCGCTGCCAGGACGGCCGCGGCTTCGGGTGCCTGCAACTGCTCCAGCGACATCGCAGCACGCAGCGGATGTTCTTCGAGGAAGGCGCGCGCAAGGCGCGCTTCTGCAATCACGCGACCTCCCGCTTGACAACCAGCAGCGACGGCTGCTCACTGAACTGTTTGGCCGGCACGATCATGCGTCCGTCGGGCACATCAATCACCACGGTGGTGGCGTTCAGTTCCGCGATCAATCCTTCCACCTCACCGAATCGAACGGTCTGGCCGACCTCGAACGTCTTTCGCATGTAATGCGAGCCGATGATGTTGCTGATGGCCGTGCGCGCGCCGAGTCCGAAGGCCAGGGCAAAGCCGCCGAACAGAGCGGCCAGGCCAACGGAGAAGAAGGCCGTGAGCATGGCGACGTCGACGCCGAGTTCGCCCATCGCGATCAGCACCGCCGACGTCACGACGGCAATGCGCACCATCTGTCCGAGTCCGGGCGCGAAGGTGCCGCCAGCGCCAACGGTTGCCGCGGACACCGCGCTGCGGGCGAGGTTGCCTACCACGAGGCCCACGATGAGGATGAGCACTGCCGCGAACACACGCGGAACGAACAGTGAGAAGCTCTCGACCACGCTGCTCAGGAGCGGCAGTCCGAGTGCATCGGCGGCGGTCGCGATGAAGAACAGCAGCGCCGCCCAGAACGCGATGGCTCCCAGGATGTCCGCAACGCGTCGCTCTCTCGCGACGCCGGCGAAGGAGGTGCGAAATGCGCGTCCAGGCGTCGCACGTTCGATCGCATCCACGATGCGCACGACAATCACGCGCAGCACGAAGGCGAGCACTACACCGAGCGCCAGCAGCACCGCCGCCGCCAGCAGCCGCGATTGATTTGCGGCGAACCACGCGCCAACGTCCGAGACGGACTGCTGTACGTCCGTGGTGATTTCCGTTTGCATCAGGCGCTCCCGGTGTCAGCGTGCAGCATCATGCCTCCGTCTGGCGATGCGTCAGTGGGCGAAGAGTTCGCGTCTCAGTGAGATGTTACCATTCTGGATCGCCACGAGTGTCCACGGCGCCGCTGCCACGGTTCGCCGGGCCTTCCATTCGATCGTGGCGGGCATGCCCTCCCGCAGCGTGATGGTGCGCGAAGGAGACGACGCCATGCGCAGGTTGTCAGTGCGCAGCGTATATCTGTGCGCGCCCGAGCCGCGCGCTTCCAGCCGGATCGTGATCTCGCCGTTTGTCGCCGTGGCGCTCGTGAGTGAGAATGCAATCGGTGCACTGCGGGAGTCGCGCGGCAGCAATTCCTCCATCAGCCACAACCAGCGACCGCTCGGATGCATCCACACCTCCTTGTACACATAGGTGTTCTGCGACGGCCAGTACGGCAGGTCTGACGTGCCGCGGCTTTGCATCCCCACCGGCAACGACCCCACAAAGTCACTCGATGAGACGCTGTACTGCTGCGCCCAATCGTAGCCTTCACCATACATCGTGCTCTGCGCGAACGGGTTGCGCCCGACGATCCATTGCGCCTGCTGTTGGGCAAGGTCGAGCCCCGCGCTGTCGCTGCGCAGGCGTGAAGCGGTGGACAGCGCCTTGGCCTGCGAGAGCAGCACGCCGTAGTTGCCTCGCCGCTGGAACCACACGGGGAACGTGCGCAGATACCATCCGTCGCCCATGTCCAACCCAGCGCGCGCCTGCTCCGCGTATTCGCGCTGATTTTCCATGTAGCGGCCACCGGAATCAGGCACCTGCACGCTGTCCACCGGCCGATACACATACGCGGGCAGCACAGCATACGGCGCCGTGGTGCCGGCACTTCGTTTCTGGTACTCGGCAAAGCGCGCCACCGTGGCGTACCACGTCATCCAGTCGGGGTGATCGGGCAACGCATTGATCAACTGCGAGAGCGCAACGATGGGCGACTGATCCGCCGCGCGGTGAAACTGATGAAAGAGCGTATCACGATCCGGCCCGGTGTAAAAAAATCCCGAGAGCGGAAACGTCGTGCCCACTGGCGTGACCTGCTGCGACGCGGTGACGATGCGCGCCAGTTCGGTGGCCTTGTCGCGATAGCGTGCCTCGCCGGTTGCGCCATAGAGTTCCAGCGACGCCGTGATACCGATGGCCGCCAGCTCCATGCGCGTCGCGGCGAAGGCGGGTGTGTGCCAGGTGGACGGTCCCTCAATGCCGACAATTGCGTGTTCCCAGTCGTCGCGCGCTATCATGAGGCTGCGCGCGGCACGCGCAGGATCACGCTCTCTGAGCACGCGATAGCCGATGGCCGCCGCGGCCGCTGCGATGTAGTTGACATTGGGGTTGTTCTTCGCCTCGACAGTGCGATCGTCGGCGTCACCCACAATGTTGTTTGTCCACGTGTTGTGCGGCCCGAACGCCACACGGTAGCCGCCGGCAAAGCGCACGCGCAGCACCCAGTCGAGTCCCCAGGTCGCTTCCTCCAGCACGCGATCGACGAGCGCTTCATCCGCACCACCTTCAATCAGCTGCTGCGCAAGGGCGAACATGCTGTACGTCGCTTCACCGGTATTGATGAGACCCTGGCTCAGGTCACCGGCGTCGTGCCAGCCACCATTCATGTTCACGCGCTGTTCGCCGTGCGTAGCAAACCAGTCCATGTGATCGAGGCCGTGCACACCTGGCACATCGAAGCCGCATCGATTCCCGTAGAAAAAGTTGAGCGTCTTCAGGATGGACGACTCCCACACATCGTCACCGATGTGGAACGGACGCGAGGTCACATCGCCAGCGCGCAGCACGTACCGACCGGGCTGCTCGATCTCCGAAAAATCGAGCTGCTGGAAGGTGCCCAGTCGCGTAGTCACCGACTGAACAGGCTTGCGCAGCACTGTCTCGCCGAATGCAATGTCATCTACGCGCACCAGGTCGAAAGTGCGCGCGTCAAGGCTGCTCGCCAGCGCCGACTTCGACAGCCCACGCTGATAGCCGCTGTGACTGAACGCGATGCGATCACGTGCGAGGGCCCAGCCGGTGTGCGCATCCGCGTCCACGCGCTGCAGCTCCAATCGGCCAATCTCGAACGCGACATGATCATCGGGTCCGGCGAACATTCGGTTCACCCAGTAGCCGATCTCGAGCCGGGTGATGCGATCACGCGCGAGCGGCTCGATTTCCAGCACGATCTGTTGCCATCCGTTCCGTGCCAGCGTGACATAGTGCACGCCCTCTTTTCCGTAGCGATCGGGCACCTTCACCTCGCCGCTGTTGTGCAACACCAGTTGCAGCGGCAGCACGGGCACGCCCTGGAAGTCCGGTCGCACCCAGAGTGAGATGCGGTTGTAGGCGGACCAGTCCTCGTTGTCGAAGACCCGCTGCAGGTTCACCGATGACAATCGCGCGCGATTGGGTGCAGGTGTGTTTCGAAACATCTGCAGGTCGACACGCAGCGCCCGCATATCACCAAGCCGGGGCTCGGCGGGAAACGACAGCGTGCCGGTGCCGGTCATACGCCATCGCGTCGAATCACTCATGTCGTCCAGCATGCGACTCGCATGCACCGGCTTGTTCAGCCAGCCGAACTCGGCGGAGTGCTCATGCTCGATGGGCAGCATGGCGCGCTGCGCGTCGAGATCCGTTGCCGCAAGGAGAGCAGTCAGCAGTGTCAGTACTGCAGTCGAGCGGCCCCTCAAAACAACCCGACCCGACCGGCAACCGACGCAATCAACTTCGCGGGATCGTATGCGATGCCCTGCTTGAAGACGAGCTCCATGCGACGGATGTCGCTGACGGTCGTGGACGGATCACCGTATACCACCACGAGATCTGCTTGCTTGCCCACCGCGAGCGATCCAATGCGATCTGCCAGTCCGAGATACGTCGCGCCATTGAGGGTGCAGATGCGCAACGCCTCGAGCGGTGTGAAGCCTGCGTCCACCAGAAGCTCGACCGTGCGCTGGTTCGAGAACCCCGCGATCACGCCGCCTCCCCCTGTAGGATCAGTACCGGCCACCAACAGTCCACCCGCGCGTGAGAATGCCACCTCGAGCGCCGCCGCACGCGGATAGAGGGTGGCATACGACGATTGTGCGTTGCGCTGGGTGTTCGCGTAGCGCGCTTCGTACAGCTCCTTGAGTTGTGGCGTGAGCACCTCGAGGCCAGGCGGCATTGGACGGCCAGGCGTGAATGTCTCGAACACCGCAAGCGTGGATGTGAGTGCCACCTTGCGCACCACAAGCTCATTCACGAGCGCAACGAATGGCGCGTCGTTCGGCTCGACCGCTGCTACGGCGCGCTGTCCGACGTTCTGCCCGGGGCACACGTCGGGCTGTTTGTCGCTCACGAAATCCGTCGCGGCGAAGAACGCGTGTTCGATATTGTCGATGCCCAACTCGGCGGCTTCTCGCAACGTCACCGAACAGAGATGGCCGGTGATCTTGAGGCCGCGCTTGTGCACTTCGTCGATCGCAGCACTCAGCACCTCGCGGCTGATGTGCATGTATGCCTTGAATGACGTCGCTCCTGCATCGGCCCAGAAGTTCACCATGCGACGCGCGTCGGCAGGATCCTTGAGGTTGTACATCTGCCCGATGGACAGCCCGCGCATCTGCAGGTACGGCGCCGTTGCATCCACCCACGGCCCGGCTTTCTCACCGCGCGCAATGGCGTCGCGCATGGAGATCTCACCGTAACCGTTGGTGTTGCCGCCTGTACGCATCGCCGTGACACCGCCGGCGAGATAGAGGCGTGCAAAGCTCTCGGAAAGATTGGCGTACGTGCCGCCACCGGTCGGGTAGTACAGGTGCTCGTGCAACATCACGAGTCCGGGGATCACGGACTTACCCGTGAGGTCGAGCACCTGCGCACCTGCCGGCACAGGAGTGGATGAGGCACTTCCCATCGCCGCGATCACGCCGTCGCGAAGAATCAGCGTTTGCGCTTCGCGGGCCGGCGCACCCGTGCCGTCGATCACTCGCGCGTTGACGAGAGCAACGACCGCCGTGTCCACCGCTACGAATTGACGTACCGATGGCGAGAGTGTCGGGCGCTGTGCGTCCAGCGCTACGATCGGCGCAATCGCGAGCGCGGCCGCGAAGGCTAGTGAGAGTGGGCCACGGACAGTGAGCATGGGCCGAGTTCCGGGGAGGTGGGAGTCAGCCGTGAATCTATGCAGTGCGATCAGCCCCGGCCTCTACCTCGCGAAACAGTAGAAGAGGCCATTCCCGCCCGTTCCCACCAGATTCTGCTGACTGCAGCCTCTGGACGGATGTGCCGAGTTCCATGAGTTCGGACGCGCGCCGCCGCCCTGCTTGTCATGGTGACCAACCATGGCCGCGCCAGTCCCATTGCTCATCCAGTTCGAGCATGTGGTATCGGTGGTGTCAATTGCAAGTGTACCGTTCGGATTGGATCCGGTGAGGATGTCGTGCTGGTTGGGCGTGTCGCCTCGGCCGTTCACCATCTCGCCCTTCTCGTTCAGGCTGTTCTCCTTGCCGAGTGCATTGCCATCGGAGTGGAGCTCCGCAACGTCGCTTGCCACAAGCACGCCCTTCACGTTGTACCACGGGCCGCTGCCGATACGGTCACGCGCATTCACAGCCGGCTGTCCGCCGGATGCGCTCGCGCTGAGATATGCGCTCCACCGCCTGCCGGTGATGCCGGCCGCCTGCGCAAGCGACGCGCA
>JBGTFN010000284.1:0-7987 GCA_041747275.1 Gemmatimonadaceae bacterium
GCGTGCGCCGGGCGGTGTCGCTCGCACTCGATCGGCTGCGAATTGTGGATGCAGCGGTCGCCGGTTACGCAGTGCCGGCGCGCGGCGCCGTCCCGCCGGGCATCTTCGAAGTGTCCGACGAGCCGTACGCCTTGCCGTCAGCCAATCCGGAGGGCGCCGGCGCGCTGCTCGACAGTGCGGGATATCGGCGCGGAGCAAATGGCATGCGCAGCCGCGCCGGGCAGGCACTCGCATTCACCTTACTCACGGTCAGCACTGGCGACCTTGCAGTGGAGCAACTCGTGCAGGATGACCTGCGCCGCATCGGCATCGCCGTCACCATCCGTTCTGCCGAGCTTGCGACGTTTCTTTCGGCGTTGCGCGCGCCGGACAAGCAGTACGATGCCGCGTACACCGGCGTGCCGGGCGACCTGGGTCTTGGTCATCTCACCGCGATGTTTCATTCCGCGCAGCGCGGCGGCGCACTGGACTACACTGGCTTCCACGATTCCGCGCTCGACACGCTGCTCGACGCAGCTCGCGTCGCCGATGGCCCCATTGCGCGCGCGGCCGCATGGGAACGAGTAAGCTCGCTGCTGTCCGCAGATATGCCGGTGACGTTTGTATATCATGCCCGCGGAGTGCAAGGACGCGCGCGCTCGCTCGATGGTGTCGTCATGGACCTGCGCGGCGAACTCGCGACCGTCGCACGCTGGAGCCGGCGCCAATGAACGGCACAACCGCGTCGGGCACAACATTGATGGGAGTATCGCTGCGCTCGCGCTGGCACCACGTGACCCCCGAGCTGGCCGCACTAGCGGATGGGCTGTACGACGAACTCGGTGCGCTGCGTGAAGGGCGGGCTTGGCCGATTCCGACCCGAAAGGCGCGCCTCACACGGATTGGTGGCCGCTGTGCGCACGATGGCACACCACTTGTTTTCGAACCAGGGAGTGCGCACAAGCATCGTTGCGACAACTGCGGCCAGATATACGTCGGGCAGGAGCACGATGACTGGTGGTCGCTCGGCGCACACATGTGGACCGCGGAACGCACGTTGCATGCGGCTTTGCTGGGCGTCATGTGGGAGCGGGATGACCTGTTGGAACTTGCGCGGTCAGGGCTGGAGCGAATGAGCGACGCATGGTCCGCGTATCCAAACCAGGACAATGTGCTCGGACCATCGCGACCGTTCTTCAGCACGTATCTCGAGAGCGTATGGTTGCTGAATGCGACGCTCGCCGCGCAGACATTACAGGCCAATACCCCGTCACGCCACACGGTCGATCGATTCATTGCGCAGGTGGTGGAGCCGTCTCGTACGATCATTGCATCGTATCCCGAAGGCGCAAGCAATCGCCAGGCGTGGCACACCGCCGCACAACTTGCCGCTGCTCTCTTGCTCAACGACGACCGCGCCATCGCGCCGCTCGTCGACGGACCGCTTGGTGTCTCGACGCTGATCAGGCAGGGCCTGCTCGAAGATGGCACCTGGTACGAAGGGGAGAATTATCACCTGTTCGCGCATCGGGGACTGTGGTACGGCGTGACGATGATCGAGTCGTTGGGCGTTTCACTCCCGACTTCGCTATCGGAGCGCTTCAACACCGGATTTGTAACGCCATTCCTGGGACTGCTGCCCGACGGTTGCTTTCCATCGCGTCGCGATAGCCGATACCGCGTCTCCGTGAATCAGTGGCGGTTCGCGGAGTGGTGTGAGCTTGGTCTTGCTCGTGCTGAACACGATGTACTGAAGGGCACGTTGCATCGGCTGTACGATGGGACTCTCGCACCGGGGGACACGGGTCGCGCCCGTTCGACCGCCGACATCGAGCGCGATGAACCGCCACTCTCGCTTGGGCGTTCTTCGCTTGGGTGGCGAACGCTGCTCTTCGCGCGTCAGCTGCCGTGGGCGCTATCCCAGCCGCCGCATGCTCAGAGTGTTGTGCTGCCGCTGCAGGGACTCAATGTGCTGCGCCAGGACGATGGTACCCTTTACGTCGCGCTGGAGGGTGGGCACACCGGCGGCGGCCACGGGCATCCGGATCGGTTGTCGCTCACGTTACAGGACGGAACCGCGCGCATACTCGAGGATCCCGGCACCGGATCGTACGTCGAGCGCGCACTGCACTGGTATCGCAGTACGCTGGCGCATAATGCACCGCTTGTGAACGGACGTTCGCAGTTGCGCGTTCCCGCGCAGCTGGATGCGTTCGAGTCGCGTGCCGGCGTCGGGTGGGTGCGCGTGCGCGCCAACGGTGTCGCGCCAGGTGTGCACATGCAGCGCACGGTGGTCTTGCTCGATGCACACGTGATCGACTACCTCGTGTGGGATGCAGAGGCCGACGTGACGGTAGACCTGCCGATTCATGCGGGGAGCGACTGGCTGGTGGACGACAGCAGGTGGAGGGCCAGTGATCCTGACGGCGCGGGCGGCCTCGAAGATGGTTTCGATTTTCTGCAGGATGCTGCTTGCATCCCGCTCAATGCACTCGAACTGATTGCGCTGCGCGGCAGCGTGTCTTCCGATGTGAACGCGTTTTACGCGATGCATGCGACTGGTGAGCTGTGGCGCGCCTTGGCGCCCGGTCCGCCGCGGATGAACGCTCGGCAAATGAGCTGGTTGCGCACGCGGGCGTCGAGCGGCGCCATCGTGGGTGTGTGGAGCCTGCGTGATAGCGTACGCTCGGTGACGCTCAGCCCTCGCGCTCTGCTGCCACTCACGCTCGAGTTGAAGAACGGCGCGATAGCCGTTCATGACCTTGCGACGCACGGGTGGCGCATCGACCTCACATCCGGTGCGGGGCGCCGCAGTCTCGGCCTCGGAGGCTTGCGCAGGCCGGTGGTGCTGACGGAGCCGGCTCACGCCGAGCGAAACGCGTCTCAGTCCGACTCCGCCTTCGCTTTGTCCCCAGGCCAGCAGCGCCTGTGCTTCGAGCTTGGGTCAGCGCACTACCGAGGTTCTGAAGACTCGTGGGAGCAGGCCGGTCGCCCCGCCGCGCAAGTGGAGCTGGCGGCCCACGGCACGGAGCTCATCATCGATGTCCATGCGCACACCGGCTCAGTGGTCGTACCCGAAGCGGGCGCACACAACCCGCTCGACAATGAACGGGCAGACGTGAATGCGGATGGAGTGCAGCTCTATATCGGTCCAGCGGACGCTTCTCCCTGGACCGGCGCGTGGCTGATCGTTCCAGCCGAGCGGGAGGCACGGATCACGCCGCTCGTGTCGAGCGGATTGCCGGTGCGAGCGTACTGGCAATGTTCGACCACGGGATGGTCGATGTCGATCCGGCTGCCGCTCGACTCGCTGCCAGTCGGCCAGCGCGCATCCTTTCGATTCGACCTCATCGTGAACGAGCGGCCCGCGCACCGTGAGCGACGTCGCGGTCAGCTCGTGCTCTCCGGTTCGCGCGGTGAGTTCGTGTATCTTCGGGGAGACCGGCATGATCCGCGCCGGGCCCTGTTGCTGCAGTGCATAAGCGATGCGCACAGCATTCGTGCCTGATCCAAACTCCCTCACTTTCCGCATGACTGAGTCGTCGCTCGCCGCCGTCAAGGTGGTCTTGTTCGAACCGCAGGATCCCGTCAACATCGGTGCTGTGGTGCGTGCAATGAAGAACATGGGCGTGCATGACCTGCGCCTTGTCCGACCGGTGCGCTATGATCTCACGCGCATCGAACAGATCGCGCACGACACGCGTGACGTCGTGGAGCGTATCCAGCACTTCGATTCGCTTGACGAGGCGCTCGCCGATTGTGTGCGCGTGGCCGCCTTCACCGGGCGCCGGCGTGCCGCGCGATGGGCCATGCATTCCCCGCGCTCGATGACCGACGACTTGCTCGAAGCCGGTAATGACGGGCCGGTCGCGCTGCTGTTCGGACGTGAAGATCACGGATTGCCCGGCGATGCGGTGGATCGAGCGCACATGATCGTCACCATTCCCACCACGTCGCACTACTCGCTGAACCTGGCGCAGGCTGTACTGCTCGCACTCTACGAGCTGCACATTGCCGCGGGTGACGTCACGCGACGCCTCGAGCGACCGCGCAAGACAACGCCACCCCCCACCGCCGATGAAATCGAGCGCACGTTCAGCGACGTGGAGCAGGCGCTTGGTTCGATCGCATACTTCAAGACGCGAAACCCCGAGCTCATCATGCGCAGCATCCGCTCGCTTGTGTTTCGCGCCACGCCAGACTCACGCGAACTCACCATGCTGCGCACGGCCGCGATCGAAGTGCTGCGCACGCTCGAGCGAGAGCGTCGCGGTCTGCTGCGTCAACTCGGACTCACCGAAGCCGAGGTTCCGAACGCCGAGTCGAATGTGCAGACGGCCTCTTCCGAAGAGCCGGCCTGACCGGTGCGAAGCGCGAATGTGGTCTGAGCGCGCGAATCGCGTGATTCCGGGCAGCGCATCCACCGGCAGCAAGCGTGACGCGGCCATGTACGGTGCTGCGCTCGCGCCGGACCTGCCGACGCACTTCCGTCGCGCGCACGGGTGTCGACTGGAGACGGCTGACGGTCGTATTCTGGTGGACTGCACGATGGCGCTCGGCGCAGTCGCGTTCGGTTACGCCGACGAAGAGGTCACGGCCGCCGTGCACGTCGCCACGCTCGAAGGCAATGTCGCGGGGCTTTCGCCTCTGCTGGAAATCGAAGTGGCAGAGCGCCTGATCGACATCATTCCGTGCGCTGAACAGGTGCGTTTCATGAAGAGTGGCGCCGAGGCCACGTCGGCGGCGCTGAAACTCGCCCGGGCAGCGACAGGACGGGACACCGTCATCGCGTCCGGTTACTTCGGATGGCACGACTGGAGCAACGCCGGTCCCGGCGTGCCGCAGGGAGCGCACGTAGACGTACGGATGGTGCCATTCAATGATGTTGGGGCGCTGGAAGAGGCGGCGCGCGAGGCCGGCCAGTCGCTTGCAGCGATTGTGATCGAACCGCTCGTACACGACATCGCGAGCGACGCCTGGTTGCGCGCCGCGCGGCGACTTGCCGATGCGTCGGGCGCGGTGCTCGTGTTCGACGAAATCAAGACCGCGTTCCGCATTGGCACCGGCGGCGTGCAGGAACGCAGCGGAGTGACTCCCGACCTCACGTCCATCGGCAAGGCGATGGCCAATGGATTTCCGATCGCTGCGGTGGTCGGCAAAAGGCAGATCATGGAGTTCGCGCGATCGGCATGGATTTCCTCCACGCTCGCCTCGGAAACCACGGCCCTCGCCGCGACGCGGGCCGTGCTCGATCGACACGCGCGTGCCGATGTGTGCGGCGAGTTGTGGCGCATCGGTGAGGGCATGCAGTCGGCGGTGCGCGACGCGCTGACACCGCATGTGCCTGGCATCAGCGTGCAGGGACCGGCGCCCATGTGGCGTCTTGTGTCCGACGATGAGGGACGTCTCGATGCGTTGGTCGCAGCAAGTGCGCGCGAGGGCGTGCTGCTCAAGCGCGGTGCGTACCAGTTCGCCGCGCTGGCACATGATGATTCAGCGTTGGCGCAGATCGGCGCGTGCGTGGGCCGTGCCGCCGCGACAGTGCACAAGCAGTTTGCAGACGCCACGCAGAGGCAAGCTTGACTCGCACCGCGCACGCAACGACGAGGCCGACATGACTCGCAGCTCGCACTCGCCCATCGACGAGCCGCTCGCCGGTGACATCCCACTCATCGATGCACACGCGCATTTCCACACTGAGGCAAGCGGACGCGCGACGTGGGGTGCATACAACGCCTCTCGATTGCACGCGGGTGCACGCATTGGTATTGTCGCACATGTCGCGTCGGTGCTTGGCAGCTGGGGACACACGTCGCCCACTTACTTTCCATCGCCGGACGACCTCACGTTCGCAAACCGATGGTTGCGCGAGTTTGCGGAGCGGGACAGACAGGCACTCGATCGTGAACAGGCACGCATTTTCACATACGTGGCCGTGAATCCCAATCATGCGTCGCACGCGCAGCAGGAGATTGCCGCCGGCTTCGCTGCGCATGCTGTCGGCATCAAGCTCGCGGCCAGTCGCAAGGCGGACGACGCCTTGCTCGATGATATTGCGGCCGAAGCGGCGCGGCTCGACGCACCAATCCTGCATCACGTGTGGCAGGATCGCCGTCGCGAGTGGCCCGGGCAGGATGCAAGCGATGGTGTGGAACTGGGCCGGCTTGCGGCACGTCACCCGCACACGCGCTTCCTGCTCGCGCACATCGGCGGCGGCGGCGACTGGGCGCACACCTTGCACGCGGTGCGTGACCTGCCGAACGTGCACGTGGACCTGTCGGGCAGTGGAATCGATCGCGGTATGATGGACGCGACCATCGACGCGTTCGGCGTCTCTCGCGTGCTCTGGGCAGCCGATCTGACATTGTGCACCGGGCTCACCAAGGCATGGGCCCTGGATAGCGTGGGCATCAGCGATAGTGCCCGACAGGACATCCGGTGGCGTAACGCCGTGCGCTTCTTCCCGCGCGCACGTTTTGCGGTATCCGGCGTAGCGAACGCATCGGAGAGCCGAGCATGACCGCAATCGCCGAACACTTCGCCGATGTCGACGTAAGCGCCTGGATCGGGCCCTATCCGTTCCGAGATGTCCCGCACCCAGATCCGGATGTGCTGGTGCGCGTCCTCGAACGCGAAGGCGTCACGCAGGCGTGGGTTGGCTGGCTGCCCAGTGCCTGGCATCGTGATCCTGCGCCGGGTAATGCAAATCTGCGCCGCGCGCTCGCGGCCCACGCTGACACATTGCTCGCGGCACCCTGCATCCGCCCCGACTGGCCGGGCTGGCACCAGGCACTCTTGCATGAGCTGGAGCAGGGCGCGGCCTGTATTCGTGCCTATCCGGCGCAGTGGGGTTACGGTGCGGGTAGCACGGCGCTGCTCGAACTCGCGCACGCGTGCTCAGCGGCGCGCACTCCGCTTCACCTCACGGTGCGTGTGGAGGACCTCAGGCAGCGCCATCCGTTCGACACAGCAGGCGATCTGACGCCTGCAGCGGTGCGCGCAATCGCACGCGCCCGCACAGGCTGCACGCTGGTCGTAAGTGGGGCGGGGAAGGACTTCATTGAAGAAGTGTGGTGGGGCCTCACGCCCGAAGAGCGTGCGCCACTTCGCTTCGACTTCGGTTGGGTTTGGGGCCCGCCCGAGGATCACTTCGAGCACCTGGTGCGCACCATCGGACCCGCTGCACTCGTGGTCGGCACGCAGTGGCCGCTTCGCCTCGTGCAACAGAGTCGCGCGCTGCATGCATTGCTGCCCGCGCCGCTGCGTCAGACCCTGCGTTTCACGAACAACGCGTGATCCACGGAAACCATTTACGCTACCGGTCGGTTTCACCGCCAATGGACGGGGCGTGCAGGGCGTTCACGACGCCAGAGGAAATCACCGTACACCTTACGGGATTTGCACTTGCGTACAAATACGCCCCCGGACATACTAAGCGATTGTGCTTACCGGCCTCTACCTGTCGGATGAGTGCGAGTGACGCTGTTCGTGCATTCGCCCGCATCGACGGGATGGTGGCCCCTCACGTACGCTTCACCAACTCACCATCACGGTCGAGTCGATGACGACGAAGAAGAAGTGGACAGTCATTCCCGGTTTCCTTGCGTTGGCCGCTGCTGCGACGTTTCTGTCGGCGTACAGTGGCGCGTCATCGTCGCAGGGCAAACTCGTGGAGCAGCCGGTCAAGTTCATTCACGCGCCGCATGTCGCGAAACTTGGCATGAACTGCCTGTACTGTCACTCTCAGGCCAACAAAGCGATGGATCCGGGCAACGCGTCAGTGGCCACCTGCATGGGTTGCCACACGCTCGTCAAGACTGACAGTCCGGAAATCCAGAAAGTGGCCGAATACTGGAACAAGAAAGAGCCGATCCCGTGGAATCGCGTGCACAAGGTGCCCGACTATGTGCAGTTCCCGCACATGCGCCACGTCAATGCCGGAGTGACGTGTCAGTCGTGCCACGGTGAAATCCAGAAGCAGGGAGAAGCCGGTGTGGGTGACGGCTAC
>JBGTFN010000285.1:0-20881 GCA_041747275.1 Gemmatimonadaceae bacterium
GGTCGAAGGCATCGAGGTGTATCTGTCACCCACGTCCATGCCGGCCGACTTCTTCGCGTCCCGGGGTATGGAGCGGTGCGGAGTGGTGGCGCTTTGGTCGCGACCAGCGCAGCCGCGACTTCCGGTGAAGAACATCAACGCGATCACGTCGCACCAGGAGATCACGGCGACACTCGCGCGCGCGGGCGCGTACATGTCGGACGACGTGGAGCAGACTGCCTCAATGACGAGCGATCCTGGTGTCGCCTATCCGGAGGGGCTGTGGAGCGCGGGCGTTTCCGGCGAGGCAACGCTGGAGTTTGTGGTCGACAGCTCTGGCCGCATCGACTGGAACACGCTGTCGGTTATTTCATCGACACACGAGGCATTTGCTGAAGCCGTGAAGGTGGCGCTCGTGGAATCGCGCTGGCAGTCCGCCAGACGCGAAGGCAAGCGCGTTGCGCAGATCGTGCAGTTGCCGGTCTACTTCAACAAGGTTTCGGCGACGCCCGCTACCGCTCCGCCGGCGCCGGACCGCTACTGAGCGCGAGGCCCACCAGCACCACGGTGAGGGCACCGATCACGTTGTGCCAGAGGAACGAAATGCTTGGCAACCCGAACGACACCGCCCCTACCAGCAGCATACCCGAAATCAGTCCGATGAACGCGCCGAGTGCGCGCGCGCGCGGGATCATGGCGAGCAGGAATACACCAAGGATCGAGCCGTAGAAAAACGAGCCGAATCGGTTCACCACCTCGATGAGTGAACCGAGCGTCGCGGCGTACGTCGCCACGATACAGGCGAAGAGCCCCCAGACAGCGGTCGAGATTTTCGAGACCGTCAGGTAGTGCGCATCGCTCGCATCAGGGCGGAACCATCGCTTGTAGAAATCCACGACGGTGGCGGTGGACAGCGAGTTGAGTTCCGCGGCGATGCTCGACATGGCCGCCGCCAGCACGGCCGCGAGGAAAACGCCCGCCAACCCTATCGGCAGTTGGTCGAGCACGAATCGCGGAATGATGTAGTTCACGTCGCGCGACGACTGTCCCGTGACGGACTCGGCTCGCTCCAGTGCTTCGGTGCGCACGCCGGTGACAACAGCCTCAGCCGCACGAAAGTCGTCGAGCGCTCGTGTCTCGGCGATCGCGTCGTTGGCGGCTCGTGCACTTACGACGTTGCGCGCAGATTGTTCTCGCTCGACACCGGCCGCCACATAACGCTGCTCGAGCGCTGCGAACTCCGCCGGTTGCGCTTCGCGCACCTGTCGTTCGTGCGCGGGATTGTAGAGAAGAGGAGGCGCCTGAAACAGGTAGAACAGGAACACCAGCACACCCACGAGCAGCACGAGTGCCTGCAGAGGAATCTTCCAGTACGCGCTCATGAGCAGCGAACTGCGCGCTTCGTCCACCGAGCGAGCGGTGAGGTATCGCTGTACCTGGCTCTGGTCGGTGCCGAAGTACGACAGCATGAGAAAGGTGCCGCCGATGACACCGCTCCAGAACGTGTACGTCTTGGTGAGATCGAACGAGAAGTCGAAGACATCCAGGCGGCCGGTGGCGCCGGCCACACGAAGCGCATCGTCCAGCGGCACCGGCATGCGCAACAGCAGCACCACGACAATCGCGGTAAGTGCGGACACGATCACGACCATCTGCTTGACGTCGGCCCACGTGACGGCCTGCACACCGCCAAGCACGGTGTAAAGCACCGTCGGTCCGCCGATCAGCGCAACGGACCATGTCAGGTTCCAGCCGAACACTGCCGCGAAGACAACCGCAGGCGCCGCGATGATGGTTCCGGCTGCCATCCCGCGCGACATGAGAAAAAGAAAGCTCGTGAGCGAGCGTGTCTTCGCGTCGAAGCGACGTTCCAGGTATTCGTAGGCGGTGTAGACCTTCGCGCCGTGCAGGAACGGCACGAGCGTCACGCCGAGGATGACCATGGCGAGCGGCAGTCCAAAGTAGAACTGCACAAAGCGCAGTCCGTCGGTGGCGCCCTGTCCGGTCGTGCCGATCAGCGTGACCGCGGACAACTGCGTCGCCATGACCGACAGGCCCACCGCCCACCACGGCAGGTTGCGGTTGGCGAGGAAATAGCCCTCGATATTGACCGTGCCCTTGGTGCGACGCAGCCCGTCCCATACCACGTACACGATGTACGTGACCAGGATGACCCAGTTGATCCAGTGCATGCGGGTCAGCCGGAGTAGCGGGCCTGCAGCAGCCAGAGCAGCAGCAGGGCCACGAGCTGCACGCTCATCACCTGGACGAGCGTGCGTCGAAAGCGGGAAGGTTCGGGCATCGGCGCAATGTAGTCCGCCGCCGCCGCCGTTGCCTCCTACGCCGTGGCGAGCATGGCGCTGGGCGAATCCAGCACCTTACCATCGAACAGGGCCACTTCACGGTCGGCGTGGGCCGAGTAGCGCGCGTCGTGCGTGACCATGCAGATGGTCGAGCCGTTCTGGTGCAATTCCTTGAGCAGATCCATGACGGCCTCGCCGTTCTTGGAGTCGAGGTTCCCGGTCGGCTCGTCGGCGAGCAGTATGGCGGGGTCACCGGCCACTGCGCGTGCCACGGCAACACGCTGCTGCTGTCCGCCGGAAAGCTGTGCCGGGAAGTGCTTCGCGCGGTGTGTCATGCCCACCCGGTCGAGCGCCGACTGCACCCGG
Source organism: Gemmatimonadaceae bacterium (assembly GCA_041747275.1). GTDB lineage: Bacteria > Gemmatimonadota > Gemmatimonadetes > Gemmatimonadales > Gemmatimonadaceae > JAABRT01. The sequence continues at coordinate 2,649 of JBGTFN010000285.1, forward strand.
TCGCGGCGCTCACTCGCGTTCATGTCACGATAGGTGAGCGGAAGCTCGACGTTCTCGAACACTGTGAGGTCGCCGATCAGGTTGAATGCCTGGAAGATGAATCCAATCTGCTGATTGCGCACGCGCGCGCGGTCAGCGGGTGCGAGTCTCGCGACCGGCTGACCGTCGATGAAGTACTCACCGGCACTTGGCGTGTCGAGCAAGCCGAGGATCGAAAGCAGCGTGGTCTTTCCGCAGCCGGACGGCCCCGAGATCGCCACGTACTCGCCGCGATGGATGTCGAAGTGCACATCCGCCAGTGCGTGCGTCTCGACTTCGTCAGTGTGAAAGACCTTGCGGATGCCCGTCATGTGGATGAGCGGCGTATTCGAGGAAGCCATGGGTGCGATGCTCGCGATGGAAGTGAACGAAGGGCGGGTGACGCGTTCAGCGGATGCGGACGCGCTCTGCGGTGGGATAAGCGGACATGTCACTGAGGATGATGCGATCGCCGGGCTCGAGACCGCGTATGATCTCGATGGTGTTGACGGAACTGCGGCCAAGTTCCACCGGCACACGGATTGCCTCGTCGCCGCCAGGGCTCACCTTGAACAGGCTCACGAGCCCGGTGCCTCCCGACATCGCGGGACGGCCGCTGTAAATCACATTGTCGAGTCGCTCGATCTGAATGGTGCCGTCCACGCTCAAGTCCGGCACTGCACCGGGCGGAAGTTCGCCGTCGAGTGCAACGTCGATGGTGACGCTGCCGCCCTGTGCGGACGGATCCTTGCGCACGACACGTCCCTTCACGATGCCGTTGCGAGTATCAATGGTGGCCGGCAATCCAATGACGACGTCCTTCGCCTGTGATTCGGGGATGCGCAGCACCGCCTTCAGGTTGCCGGGCTGCACAACCTTGGCCAGCGTCGTGCCTTCCGGCACCCATTGGCCCAGCTGCAGCGTGAGATCCTGCAACACACCGGACTCGGGGGCGCGCACCTGTAGCGAGGCAAGGCGCGCACGCTGGTTGTCGGCAATGGCCTGCAACTGCCGCACCTGCGAGCCTTGCACGGAGATCTGCGAGTCGATCGCCTGCCGCATCAAGTCGAGACGCTCTGTCTCGATGCGCAGACGCGTTGTGAACTCCTCGGCTTCGGCCTTCTTGGTGTTGGCCTCGAAACCTGAAATCAACTGCAGCTTGGCGAGTGAATCGGCGGCTGCACCCTCCTGCGACGCGGTGACGAACTGCGTTCGTACGCTGGCGACCGTGCCTTCCTGCGTGAGCAGCTGGCTGCGCAGGTTCGTGCGCAGATTGAGCAGGTCGATCTGCGCCTGCCGCACTTGCTGCTCCGCCTGCATGGTCTGGATCTGCAGGTCGGGGTTGGAGAGCTCGAGCAGTACGCTGCCCGCGCCAACTTCCTGTCCGGATTCAGACATGAGTCGCTCCACGCGCGCCGATGCCTGAGCGGTTATCCACCGGATCTGCTCTGGCACGAGTGTGCCGGGCCCTCGCACTTCACGCACGACATCCCCGCGTCGCACCGAGTCGATCAGCACGGCCGCGCGCTCCACCGTAGGGGCAGCCGGCGCGAGTCCGTTCAGCAACACGGTAGTGACCACGAGCAGCGCCACGCCGCCCGCGATCATGAGCGGACGCTTACGTGATTTCTGGGGAGTGCGAACGATGTCCATCAATCGTACCGGAGGGCGTGCATGGGATCGACCGCAGCGGCGCGCGTGGCAGGCACGAAGCCAGCCGCGAGGGCGATCGTGGCGAGCAGTGCGACAGCGAGCAGAAATACGAGCGGATCGTGACCTTCCATTCCGTACAACAGCGACTGAGCGGCGCGTCCGAGTGCGTAGGCCGCCGCGACGCCGACGACGCCACCGATGAGCGTCATCATCGCAACCTGTCGCAGGATCATGCCACGCACGCGCGCCCCGTTCGCACCGAGCGCCATGCGCACACCGATCTCACGCGTGCGCTGTGCGACCGTGTACGACAGCACGCCGTAGAGTCCCACACCCGCGAGCAGCGTCGCCAGCAGCGCAAAGGAGGCCGACAAAATGCTGATCATACGATCGAGAAAAATGTTCTCCCGGATCTGTTGCGGCATCGTCTTGAGCTGCGAGACAGGCAACGCGGGATCAAGCGCCTTGAGAACCGGGGGAATGGCGCCCAGCAACTGCGACGGAGGCAACGAGGTGCGCACGTAGAAGTTGAGGTCACCAAGACGTCGATCCTGCCGCCAGGGCGTGAAGAAAAGCGGCGGGATTTCGTCCTTGACGTCGGAGTATGCCGCGTCTTTCATCAAGCCGACGATCAGGATGTTGAGCGAATCGCCGCCCTGTCCGCCGCGTCCCATGTACTTGCCGACGACTTCACCGCCCATGTTGAACTTGCGCGCGAACGCTTCGTTCACGATCGCCACACGCGTGCCGTTCGCGCCATCGGATGTTGTGAACTCGCGGCCGGCGAGCAGCGCCATGCCGAGCGTCTCCAGATAGCCGGCTCCGACTTGATTGACGCGTGCGTTGGAGTCGATGTCGGGACCCGACTCGAAACCCTGCACACGCACGTCGTTGCCCCAGTTGTTGCCGGCGAGCAGCGGCACGGACGCTGTGGTCACGCCGGTCACACCCGGTATCGCTGCCAGCTCCTCTTCCACGCGTGCCAGTAACACCGCTGAGCGAACGGTATCGTAGGCGTTACGGGCAGGCGAGAGCGCAAAGGTGACGACGTTGTCGACCTCCACGCCAAGCTCGACCTTGCTGACATTCATCAGACTCTTGAGGAACAGGCCCGCAGATACCAGCAGCGCCATCGCGAGTGCCACCTGCACGGTCACGAGCGCGGTACGGAAGCGTGCCGCCGCGCGGCCGCCCGTCATCTGACTCGCGCCGGCACGAATCGCGCTGATGAGATCCGCACGCGTGCTATGGAGGGCGGGGAAAAGACCGAAAATGAGACCGGTACCAATTGCAATTGCGGCCGCGAATACGATCACCGACGGTTGCAATTGAAACTGCAATGACTCGACTGCTTCGGGCGGCAGCAGCGACGCGATCAACGCGAGCGTCCAGTGTGCGACGAGCAGACTGGCGATTCCGCCAAGCACGGCCAGGACCACGGCTTCGGTGAGCAGTTGTGTGAGCAGTTGGCGACGATTCGCACCGAGCGCGAGTCGCACGCCCATCTCCGTGGCGCGACTTGCGCCGCGCGCCAACAGGAGGTTGGCAATGTTCGCACAGGCAATGAGCAGCACCACGCCGGTAATCGCGAACAGCATCAACAGCGGCGTTCGGGCTTCGCGGTGAATGCTGCTCTGTCCACGCGCGCCTGCCTCGAGCATGAGCTGCTTCGCGCGGAAGAGCTGCATGGTCGCATCGCTCATGCCTTCCTGCAGCGGCGCTTCCACGTCGGCGAGAATAGGCGTGTAGAGCGTGTTCATCGCCGTCGTCGCCTGCTCGAGCGTCACACCAGGCTTGAGACGTCCAAACACGTATACCCAGTAGCTGCGGCGATTCTCGAAGCCGTTGAACCGCGCGTTCAGCGCACCACGCATGCTGATCGGCACATACACCTGAGGCATGCTGCCGAGCGTGGTGCCGTCGAAACCTTTGGGTGCAACGCCAATGATGTTGAATGTCTGGCCATTGATGATGATGTTCTCGCCGACGACGGACGGCGAGCCACCAAATCGTTCCTGCCACAGTGCGTGACTGAGCACGGTGACGTAATTCGCGCCGATGACCTCATCATCGCTCGCCGCGATCAGTCGTCCAAGCGCCGGCTGCACGGCCAGCGCGCCGAAGTACGAACCCGAGACGAACATGCCGTCGGCGATCATCGGCTCGTTGCGAACGCTCAGGTTCGCGCCGAACGAGACATGCGCGGCGAGTCCCGCGAAGACCGACTGCGTACGCTCGAGATCGCGATACATGGGATAGCTGAAGACCAGATCGCAATCGCCGGCCTGGTTGCACGACGTCGATCCAGGTTTCGGTCCGGGTGCGCCCATGTTGACCAGCTCGTGCGGCGACGGCACTGGGAGCGGCCGCAACAGCATCTGGTCGAACAAGGAAAAGATCGCAGCGTTGGCACCGATGCCGAGTGCGAGGGACGAGACGGCAACCGCCGTGATAAACGGCGTCTTGCGCAGCATACGCAGCGCGAGCGTGATGTGACGCATCAGCAGTGGGGGCGAGGCCGGACGGAGAGCAAGCGAGAGGCAGGGGCACAAGTTTAGGACAGTCGCGCAATCCAAATGGTTTGACGCGCGGCGCGGAATCTGGAGAGCCGTACGAACGGGCGGCGGCCCTGTTTCGAAAGATTTCGCGAACGACCGGGTCAGATGACTCAGACAGCGTCGCCGTTCAGCGCGAACTCGATGCATGCCTTCGGTGTCCAACAGCCCACACGCAGTCCGGCGAACGGGTCGCTGACTGTGGCTACGACCCTCCTCACGCGATCGCTCATGACCACGCTCACTTTCGCATTCCGCACAGCCACGACCGCTGCAGCTTTCTCACTGGTCGCCCTCGCCGCCGACCGTGCCGAGGCGCAGGCGTCCCCTCGCGATTCGATCAAGGCGACCGTCGCTGGCGCCGAGATCAAGGTGGACTACGGCCGCCCGTCAAAGCGCGGCCGCGAGGTGTTCGGGGGTCTCCAGAAATGGGGCACGGTGTGGCGCACCGGTGCGAACGAGGCCACGCATTTCACGACGTCGAAGACGCTGCGTTTCGGCGCGGCCACCGTTCCCGCAGGCACGTACACGCTGTACACGCTGCTGGATCAGGGTGGCAAGTGGCAGCTCATCGTGAACAGGCAGACCGGCCAGTGGGGCACGGAGTACGATCAGAAACAGGATCTGGTGCGAATTCCGCTGACCGTCGAGCAGACTCCAGCCGTGGTGGAAAAGATGGAGATCACGGTCAAGCCGACGAGCTCAGGCGGCGAGTTGGCGATTCTTTGGGACCGGACCAGAGCGAAGGCAGCCTTTACCGTAGTGCCGTGAGTCTCAGTGCCGTGTAAGAATTGGCTGAGAAGAAGGTGCGGCAGGCGCGACTATCGCATAGCTTGGCGATTGACGGTTTTGACACTCCCCCCGCCGCTCAATCCTCTTGCTCTCCATGTCTGCCCATACGGTCACCCGAGGGCTCGACCATCCGATCGCCGGTGCGCCTGCACAGGTGATTCACCCGGCACCGCCGGTGGCACAGGTCGCGCTGCTCCCTGCCGACTTGCTGGGAATACGTCCTCGACTGCAGGTGCAGGTCGGGGACAGTGTCCAGCGCGGTCAGGTGATTTATCAGGACCGCACGCACGAACGCATTCGCGTGGTTGCTCCAGCGCCGGGCCGCATCGCGGCCGTCAATCGCGGAGATCGTCGCGTTGTGCAGTCGGTCGTCATCGATGTCGCCGCTGAGTCCGTGTCGGACAGCGAGTCCCACGATGCGCCCTTCGCGACGTGGCGTGAGGGCGTCTCGCGTGATCGTGAGTCGCTGCGCGCGCTCCTTCTGGAGTCCGGACTGTGGACGGCGTTTCGCACACGCCCATTCAGTCACGTGCCGCTTCCCGACACGTCGCCGAGCGCCCTGTTCGTCACGGCGATGGATACGCAGCCGCTCGCGCCTGATGTCGATGTCATCATCGACAGTCGTGCGGATGATTTCGCTGAGGGCCTGACGGCGCTCGCGAATGTCAGCGATGCGCCAGTGCACGTCTGCCGAAAGTCGGGCTCGCGCGCCGGCGACGGCGTGCGCGGCGTGCAGCTCCACGATTTTGCAGGCAAGCATCCGGCGGGCACGCCCGGCTATCACATTCATGTGCTGGCACCGGTCTCACGCACACGCACCGTCTGGCATATCGGCGCGCAGGACGTGATTCGCATCGGCCATCTCGTGCGCACGGGGCGTCTCGACGTCACGCAGGTGGTCGCGCTGGGCGGGCCGATGGTGCGTGAACCGCGGCTCCTGCGCACCATTCTGGGCGCCTCGGTGTCCGCGCTGGTGGAGGGGGAGTTGACGTCGGCGGAGGTGAATGGCGACGCGCAGCCACGCGTTCTGAGCGGATCGGTGCTCACCGGACGGCGCACCGGCGATGGCGTGACCGACTTTCTCGGTCGCTTTCATCAGCAGATCAGCGTGTTGCCGCATGTTCAGAAGCACGAGTTCCTCGGCTGGGTGAACCCGTTTTCCGGCGCGTACACGCATCTGCCCATCTACATCGGAACGTGGGCGGGCAACGCGGCGCGCGCGTTCGATACGCGGCTTCATGGCGGCCAGCGCGCGATGGTGCCCATCGGTTCGTATGAACGCGTCATGCCGATGGACATCATGCCGACGCATCTGTTGCGCGCCATCACGGTGGGTGATGTGGAGTGGGCGGAGGAGCTGGGTGTGCTCGAGCTGGATGAGGAGGACGTCGCACTGTGCACGTTCGTCTGTCCAGGCAAATACGAATACGGATCGGCACTGCGTAGCGTGCTCGACCAGATCGTGGCGGAGCAATAGATGAAGATCGTCAGAAAAATCTTCGACCTGGCCGAGCCGCACGTCTCGAAGGGCGCCAAGTTTGAACGGCTGTATCCGGCCTATGAGGGCATGGAGACGTTCTTCTTCACCCCGTCGGGCACGACGCGTGAAGGACCGCACGTGCGGGATGCGATCGACCTCAAGCGCATGATGCTGCTCGTCGTCGTCTCGCTGATCCCGTGCATTCTGATGGCGCTGTACAACACGGGCTACCAGATCCACCACGTGGTGGAGCAGGGCGGTACGCTGCTTGACAACTGGCAGACTGCGGTCTACCTCGCGTCGGGCGCACCGGTCGAGACCGGGTCGATCATCGGTTCGATGTTCCACGGCGCGCTGTACTTCTTTCCCGTGCTGATCGTCACGCTGACGGTGGGTGGCACGGCGGAAGTCATTTTCGCGGTGATGCGAAAGGAAGTGATCAGCGAAGGGTTCTTCGTGACCGGCACACTGATCCCGCTCATCCTGCCCGCCACGGTTCCGCTCTGGCAGGTGGCGCTGGGTACCGCGTTCGGCGTGATCATCGGCAAGGAAATTTTCGGCGGCACCGGCATGAACTTTCTCAACCCGGCGCTCACGGCACGCGCGTTTCTCTTCTTTGCGTATCCTGCGCAGCTTTCGGGTGAAGTGTGGGTCGCGGCGGTGCAACCGGACGGACGATCCGGTGCTACGTGGCTTGCGTCATACGCAGAAGGCGCGGGCCACCTGCCCAACCTTTCGTTCATGGATGCATTCATCGGCCGGATTCCAGGCTCGATGGGTGAGACCTCAGCACTGGCCATCCTGATCGGTGCGGCGTTCCTGCTCGTCACGCGCATCGGCGCCTGGCAGACGATGCTCGGTGTGCTGGTCGGCACGCTGATCACCGCGTTCGGTCTCAACATGCTCGGATCGGAAACGAATCCGATGCTCGCGCTGCCGGGCTACTGGCATCTCGTGCTCGGCGGCTGGGCATTCGGCGCCGTCTTCATGGCCACCGATCCCGTGTCATCCGCCTTCACTCCGTCGGGCAAGTTGTACTACGGGTTCGGCATCGGCCTCTTGTGCGTGCTCATCCGCACCGTGAATCCGGCGTATCCGGAGGGCATGATGCTGGCGATTCTTTTCATGAACATGTTCGCGCCGCTGATCGATCATGCGGTGGTCAATGCCAATATTCGCCGGAGGAAAGCGCGTTATGTCCGCACTGCGGCGTGATAGCCCCGCATACATCATCGGCTTTGCCGCGGTGGTATGCCTTGCGTGTGCAATTCCAATCGCCGGCGCGGCGGTCCTGCTGCGTCCGCGTCAGGCACAGAACCAGCGCATCGATCGCCTCGAGAAGGTGCTCGCGGTCGCCGGACTCGCCGAACGCGACGAGGACATGTCCGCGGAGGAGGTCGAGCGGCGGTTCAATGAGTTTGTGGTACCACGCGCGATCGATCTGCAGTCGGGCGAACTCGTCGACAGCATCGACACCGACACCTATGACCAGCGCCGCGCCGGACGGGATCCTGCGCGCAGTCGGCTGACACCACAAAACGATGCGCGCGTCTTTCGTGTGCCCTTCGTTGGTGTGGTGTACGAGGTCATCCGCAACGATCAGCTGCAGGCCATTATTCTTCCCATCCAGGGTTACGGCTTGTGGTCGACGATGTATGGCTACCTTGCACTCGAACCTGACGCACGTACGGTCTCCGGCATCACGTTCTATGAACACGGCGAGACGGCCGGTCTGGGCGGCGAGATCGAGAATCCGCGCTGGCAGGCACGATGGGTCGGGCGAAAGGCCACCGATGAGGCGGGCAGAGTGCAGCTCGAGGTGATCAAGGGCAGCGCCGGTCCGCCCGCGAGTGATCCATATCGCGTGGACGGGCTTTCCGGCGCCACGATCACCGGGCGCGGCGTGGCACATACCATCGACTTCTGGCTGGGCGAAAACGCGTTCGGCCCCTACCTCGAACGAATGCGCAACGGCGCGACTGCGAGGACACGATAATGCTCGACAAAAAATCACGAGCGATCCTGCTGGATCCGCTCTTCGAGGACAATCCGATCGCGCGTCAGGTGCTCGGCATCTGCTCGGCGCTGGCCGTGACAGCGCTCGTGGCGCCGTCGGTCGTGATGTGCCTCGCGGTGACGGCGGTACTCATCGCCAGCAACGTGAGCATCAGTCTCATCCGCAAGCACATTCCGTCGAGCATTCGCATCATCGTGCAGCTGACGATCATTTCGTCGCTCGTGATCGTGTGTGATCAGGTGCTCAAGGCATTTGCGTTCGGACTCTCACGACAGCTTTCCGTGTTTGTCGGACTGATCATCACCAATTGCATCATCATGGGACGCGCTGAAGCGTTCGCAATGCAGAACGGCCCAAGAGCGAGTCTGCTCGATGCGGTGGGCAACAGCATCGGGTACAGCATCATTCTGCTGTTCGTCGCCGTGACGCGCGAACTGTTCGGGTCCGGCTCGATCATGGGGTTCACCATCATGCCGCTGGTGACGAACGGCGGCTGGTATGTTCCCAACGGCCTCATGGTGCTCTCGCCCGCCGCGTTCTTCCTGATCGGCGGGCTGATCTGGGCGCTCCGCGAGTGGAAGCGGTCACAGATCGAAGTGGAGCGCGTGGTGCACATCGAGCCGCCCGTGCCAGCTGACGCTACGCGTCACGCGGCCTGAGGTCAGCCATGATCAGTCATTACCTCAGCCTGGCCGTTCGCGCGATCTTCGTCGAGAACATGGCGCTTGCGTTCTTTCTTGGCATGTGCTCGTTCCTGGCCGTGTCCAAGCAGGTCAAGACCGCCGTCGGACTCGGCCTCGCCGTGACGGTGGTCCTTGCCATCACGGTGCCGCTCAACCAACTGCTGCTCAACAACGTGCTCCGCGAAGGATCGCTCGGCTGGCTGAATCCGGCGTTTGCCGGTGTCGACCTGTCGTTCCTCGTCTTCCTCACATTCATCGGCACCATTGCGGCATTGGTGCAAGTGGTGGAGATGGTGATCGACAAGTACGCGCCGGCACTCTACTCGGCCCTTGGCGTGTTCCTGCCGCTGATCGCGGTGAATTGCGCGATTCTCGGTGGCAGCCTGTTCATGGCAGAACGCGACTATGCCCTTGGCGAGAGTCTGGTGTTCGGCGTGGGCTCCGGCATTGGTTGGCTGCTCGCCATCGTCGCGCTCGCCTCGGTCCGGGAGAAGTTGCGCTATTCCAATCCGCCTGCTGCGCTGCGTGGCCTTGGCCTCACGTTCATGGTGACAGGGCTGCTCGCGATCTGCTTCATGGCTTTTGCAGGCATTCAACTGTGAGGATCTGACGACATGCTCACTGTGGTGAGTGGAGTGATGGCGTTTCTGCTGGTCGTGCTGGCGCTCGTTGCCCTGCTGATGGTGGCGCGCTCGCGTCTGGTATCCACCGGCGAGGTCACGATCCGCATCAATGATGATGCCGACCGTTCGTTGCACGTGGCCAGCGGTTCCACGCTGCTGTCGACGCTCGCCAACCGCGAGATTTTCATTCCCTCCGCGTGCGGCGGAAAGGGAACGTGCGGCGTGTGCACGGTTGAAGTGTTCGAGGGAGGTGGCTCACTGCTGCCAACCGAGACCGCGCACGTAAGCCCCGGCGAAGCGCGCCGAGGCGTACGGCTGTCGTGTCAGGTGAAGGTCAAGCAGGATATGGCCATTCACATCGATGAGGACATCTTCGGTGTGCGGCGCTGGAAATGCCGTGTGCGGTCGAACGACAACGTGGCCACGTTCATCAAGGAACTCGTGCTCGAATTGCCGCCGGGTGAAACGGTCCCGTTCCGCGCCGGTGGATACGTGCAGATCGAGGCGCCGCCGCATGAGGTGCACTACGAAAAGATCGACGTTCCGGCTGAGTACCGTGAGGACTGGGAGACGTTCGGCCTGTTCAAGATGCAGTCCACCACCACGGAGACGGTGCAGCGCGCGTACTCCATGGCGAACTATCCGGAGGAGCATGACATCATCATGCTCAACGTGCGTGTGGCCACGCCTCCGCCTCGTACAACCGGGCTGCCTCCGGGACAGATGTCGTCGTACATCTTCAACCTGAAGCCGGGCGAAGAGGTCACGATTGCGGGCCCGTTCGGGGAGTTCTTCGCAAAGGATACGAAGGCGGAGATGTGCTTCATCGGCGGCGGTGCGGGCATGGCGCCCATGCGCTCGCACATCTTCGATCAGTTCCGTCGCCTGAAGACCGAGCGCAAGGTGACGTTCTGGTACGGCGCGCGTTCGATGCGTGAAGCGTTCTACGTGGACGACTTCAATACAATCGCGGCGGAGAACCCCAATTTTTCGTGGACGCTCGCGTTGTCGGAGCCACGCCCCGAGGACAACTGGACCGGGCCCACCGGTTTCATCCACAACGTGTTGCACGAGCAGTATCTCTCCAAGCATCCTGCGCCCGAAGACATCGAGTATTATCTGTGCGGTCCGCCGATGATGCTGCAGGCGTGCATGAAGATGCTCGACTCGCTCGGTGTGGACCACGAGAACATTGCGTTCGACGACTTCGGCTGATTGCGTGGTATGAGTCGTCGGCGGTTGGTGATGCTGCTGGCGCTCGTTGGACTCAGTGCGTACATGTACCTGCGTCCGGCGGGCAGCGCGGATCCGTCGCGCGAGTTCGGCGGCAGCACGATGGGCACCACGTGGCGTGTCGTGCTGGGGGAGTATGCGGGCGACGTGTCGCCTGACGCGATGCAGGGCGAAAGGGAAACGGTGCAGCTAGATGTGGACTCGCTGCAGCGCGCCGTGGATTCACTGCTGCGCGAAGTGAATGCGATCATGTCCACGTACGACAGTGCGTCTGAGCTGTCGCGGCTGAACGCATCATCGCGCGTGGACTCCGTGCCAATATCTGCGGAGCTGGCGCGGGTGCTGCAGCAGTCACTCGACGTGTACGCGGCGTCCGGCGGACGCTTCGATGTCACGGTGGGTCCGCTGGTGGACGCGTGGGGATTTGGTGCCGTGGCACGTCAAGAGAGTGCGCCTACCGACGCCGTGCTCGACTCGCTGCGCGCGTTCGTTGGGTCAGACAAGTTGCGGCTCGGCGTGCGCGTCGTGCAGAAGCTGCATCCATCGGTGCGTATCGACCTCTCGGCGATCGCAAAGGGTTACGGCGTGGACCGCGTGTCGGATCTGCTGCTCGAGCGTGGATTCGCAAATCACCTGGTGGAGATCGGCGGCGAGCTGCGTGCGCGCGGACGCAATGCGCGCGGTGAGCCGTTCCGTGTGGGCATCGAGGAGCCCGATCCGGACGCGGTTCGCGTTCATCTGGCGGTCGAGCTTGATGATCGCGCGTTGGCGTCGTCCGGGAACTATCGTAACTTCTACGAGCGGAACGGGGTACGATATGTGCATACGCTCGACCCCGTCACAGCGCGTCCGGTGCAACACACGCTGCTGGCGGTGTCTGTGTTGCATGCGGAGTGCGCGCTCGCGGACGCCTGGGCCACCGCGTTGATGGCTGCGGGACCCGAGTACGCCTGGACGCTGGCGCAGGACCACACGCTCGATGTGCTGTTGCTGGTCGATGGTGGTGGCGGCAAGGTGCTCGAGCGCATGACCCCCGGATTTGAAGCGGCTGTGCGTCGCTTGCCACAAGAACGGAGACAGAACCCATGATGATGCTCGTCCTGACCGTACTGGTGCTCGGCATCGTGATGCTCGCGATGGCGATCGGCGTAATGGTCTCCGGCCGCCGGCTGCAAGGTTCCTGCGGCGGCGTGGGCAGCGGCGACTGCGCGTGCGAAGCGTCGGGGAAGCCGGTGTGTGAAGCAAAGCGAGAGTTGCTGAACAGGAGCTGATGGACGAAAGCGCGCGCATGCCTGCGCGTTGTTCGTCAGACGTTCGCGATCACTCGATCGCAAAGTTCATCATCATGCCGTGGTCTTCGTGCTCCAGATTATGGCAATGCAGGAGGAATCGGCCGCGGTGACTGTCGAAAGTCGTCACCACTGACACACGCTCTCCGGGATACACGAGTACCGTGTCCTTCCAGCCGGTCTCCCATGGATAGAGTGTGTCGCGCCCGCCCGATCGACCGGTGATCCGGAACTGCACGGCGTGCATGTGCACCGGATGCGGAAACGGCCCATCGTTCACGAACACCCATCGCTCCGTGCTGCCAAACGGAATCCGCTCGTCGATGCGCTCCATCTCGAAATCACGGCCGTTGATCTGGTGCATCATCATCGCGCTGCGGAAATGAAACGTGCGTTCCTTTGTGACGGTGGCGTTGTTGACGGCCGACAGGGTAGACAGGCGAGCTGGCATGCGAAATTCATCTCGCACGGATCGTGTGATGACAAACTCCATCAGGTCCATCGCACCGCCCTGGGGAACCACGCCGCCGCCCATGCCCATGCCACGTCCCATCCCACCGCCACCCATGCCACCGCCGCCCATGCCGCCACTCATGCCTCGATACGGCGGATCAAATGCGAGTGAGCGCAGCATCACGCGTGTGCCGACCGGAAGGTTCGTGAAGTCGAGCAGCAGGTCAGCGCGTTCGCCGGTGGAAAGATCCATGTGCGGCAGCGACACCGGACGCTCGAGCAGCCCGCCGTCGGTGCCGATGAGGGTAAGCGCGCGCTCGTTGGAGAGCGCAAGACGGAAGATGCGCGCATTGGCTGCACCGACCACCCGCACTCGGTAGTGCGCGGAATCAACTTCGACGCGTGGTGTACGTACGCCATTCACATAGGCGGCGCTGCCGAGCAGCCCCTCCATCATGTCGTGACCCATCGTCACGTTGTAGCTGATGGAGCCGTCGCTTGCCGGCCGCTTGTCCTGCAACATGATCGCGAGTTCGCGCTCACCGCCTGGCAAGCCGAGCGCATCTTCGGCGTCATCGGTGATGATGAACATACCGGCCATGCCGAGATGCACTTGGGCCGCGGTGCGCATGTGCGGGTGTGCGTGATACCAGTAGGTGCCAGGGCGCTCGTCAACTGTGAAATCGTAGCGATACTCGGCGCCGGAAGCAATTGCGAGGCGGGGATGACCGTCGTCCTTTTCAGGCGGAGTCAGGCCATGCCAATGCAGGATCGTGGGTTCTTCGAGCTGATTGTGCAGCGTGATCGTGGCGCGTTCTCCGGCACGCGCGCGAATCGTTGGCGAGACGGGGCCATCGCCTACGGTCATCGCTCGCGATCGAACGCCCGGTGCGATGTCTGCGTCGTGCGCGCGTGCCACCAGTGTGAGATTGCGCGGTGAGAGCACCGGCGGGACGTAGAGTGGGCTACCCGCGGCGAAAGCCGGAGCCGCGGCTTCAGGGGCGATGGTTCGCAGCGCGCTGTTCAGCGCAGTGTCGAGTACGTTGTCGAGCGAGGCGAGCGGTGCTTCGAGCCCCTGTGCGAACCGTGAGCTTGCGGCGGCGCCGCCGGTAAGCGCCGCAGCGCGCAGGAAGTTTCGACGATCCATCATCATGCGCCTGCGGGGCAATCCCGCGGTGAGCGATTCCGACGTTCCAACTGCAGGGTCACAGAACCATACGTGAAAGCTACGGCAAGAGGCAAAGAACGACCACGGCCTACTCGATGCGTCGCAGCCTGTACTGTCGCACGATCTGCTTTCCCTCGCGAGGATCGACCTCGACGCCGAGCACATAGTCCGTGCCGATCTCGTGCACGGTGAGCGTACCGGGCAGCCGAAGCGTCGCCACCTGACTGCCGCTCGGGGCAAAGATCAGCCACTCAGCGTGCGTGTCGGTTCCACGCGGAAAACGACGAACCCAGACGTTGTCACGCGCGTCAACGAGCATCGCGTCGTAGGCGGGTACTGTGGGAGGAAACTGCACGATGCTCCACTCCCTGACAGCGCGCTCACTGTCGCTGTCGCTTCGACCCAGCGTATCGAGCTGCTTGAACCGTTCGACATCGGCAGGAGTTGTCCGAAGATCGGCGTCCGTGTTGCGCAACACGCCGGCTGGCGCACCGTCGAGCGTGAACGCCATCACGAAAAAGCTGTCTGCCGTGCCGACGTATGCACGATTGCTGCCGATCGCGAGCACGGGATTCTTTCCCAGTGGATGCGGGCCCGAGCCGCCGTCCACGACGAGGCGCTCGGATCCGTGGTGTTCTCCCAACTCCGCACGCGTTACGCCGGTGGTGGTGGTGAGCCAGTAGGGCACAGTCCACCGTGTGCGTCCGGGCTGGCGATCGCTGCCGGATCCCCAGCCATTGTGAATGAAGACACCGTCGCTGTTGCACGCACTTGTATAGGTGCTTCGATTCCCATGAATGTCAGCATACTTCGGAGAGCGCGACACGGTACCGTCAAGTGCGTGGACCATGACCGATTGCTGCCCGATGTCCTGCACATACAGGGAGTCTCCGCAGCGGTGCATCCACGCGATGTATTCGAACTCACCCGGACCGGTTCCTTGCCGGCCAACGCTTCGGACGAAGCTGCCGTCTGGGGCGAAAAATCGAAGTGATGAGAGGCCGCGATCGGCAACAACCACTCCTCCGTCCGGCAGGCGGCTGACACCAACCGCGTTCCCGATTACCGGCTCACCGAGCGCGTCATCGTCCGCGATGGATAGCGATGGCATGCTGTCGATGCGCCATTCAAGCGCCGCAGCGCTCTCGACACTGATGCGGTCGCTGCGGTCGCTGCGGTCGCTGCGGTCGCTGCCGTCGTTGCAGGCGCCGAGCGAGGACACGGCAGCGCCCAGCACGATCGTGCCACGAATCGTGCTGGAGAGGGACCCTCGCCGGGCGCTCCGAGAAACTATTTGCCGCGTTTGAAAGAGTGAGTGGCGATTCATCAGAGGTCCTTAGCGAACGAATGGAGACGCCGCATGCACCACCCGTCCGCCGACCACCGTGAGCAGTGCCTTGACATCCTTGAGCTGCTCCGGCGCAATCGCGAACAGATCACGGTCGAGCACGACGACATCGGCGAGCATGCCCACCGCAATGCGCCCTTTGTCGTTTTCCTCGCCGGCCGCCCATGCATTCGTCACCGTGTACGCGCGAAGCGACGTTTCGAGATCGAGCCGCTCCTCGGGAAACCAGCCACCCGGCGGGTTTCCGTCAAGCGTGCGACGTGTCACGGCGGCGTAGAGAATCTTCATCGGATCGGCGGTATACCACGAGGCATTCGTGCCGGGCCAATCGGAGCCGAACGTGATGCGAACGCCGGCGTCGTACAGGGTGCGAAACGCATATGCCCATCGTGACCGTTCCCCGATGCGCGGCTCCATCCAGCGCATGTCGTCGATGGCGTGATACGGCTGCACCTCGGCGATGATGCCCAGCTTCGCGTAGCGCTGCGCGACCTCAGGCCCGCGCAGCACCTGCGAGTGGATGATGCGATAGCGACGGTCACGCTCTGGGTTTTCGCGCATCACCGTCTCGTACATCGTGAGCAATGTGTCGATGGCCTCGTCACCAATGGCGTGCACCTGCGGCCAGAGTCCGGCGAGGTCGGCGCCTCGCAGGTTGCGCAGCATGTTGCCCTCGGGCTGCATGCCGGAACCAGCACCACGCGTGGCGGCGGTGTTGGTGGAGTCGCGCCAGGTGCCGCGCTCGCCCGAGTGTAGCTGCGGTTCGTAGAAACGCGCGGTGGAGTTGCCCTGAATGCCGTCCACGAAGCCCTTGAGGCCGCCAATGCGCAGCCAGTCGTCGCCGAAACCGTGCGGGATACCAGCGAAGTCGAGCGCATCCCATTTGTCGAGCGTGGGGCGTGCGTACACGCGAACGGTGAGTTCACCGCGACGCTTGAGTTCGTGGTACACGGGCAACTGATCACGCGGTGTGATGTCGTGAATGCTGGTGACGCCGAGCTCGTTGAGGTGTGCGATGGCGACGCGCGCTTCGCGCAGCCGTTGCTCGAACGACTTGGGTGTCATGACTGCGCGCACGCGTCGCAACGCATCGCCGCTGACGCGACCGGTTGGTGTGTCATTTGTGCACTCGAGTCCTTCGACGCGATCGGCGCAGCGTAACGCTGCGCGTTCGAGAGCAACGCCATTGGTGAGCCACGCAGCACGATCGAAGCGATTAAGCAGTACGGGAGTGGACGGTGTGATGGAATCGATGACCGTGCGATCGGGATTGAAGCGCTCGCGCGGGGCGCCGCTCGGTTCGGGTGTGCCCGTGCTGTTCGCCGACCAGTTCTCGTAGGCGCCCCAGTCACCTCCGGTAATCCAGGCGCCTGCAGGAAGACGTTCGCGGGCTCCCTTGATGCGTTCGGCGAACGCACGAGGCTCGGCGACGTCCAGCAGGTTCACGCCCAACAGCAACGCACCGGCCTGATTGAAGTGCGTATGATTGTCGATGAAGCCGGGCGTCGCAAAGCGGCCGCCGAGATCGATCACGCGCGTGTGCGCGGCGCGGAACGGTTCGACGTCGGATGCTGAGCCCACCGCGATGAAACGTTCGTTGCGAATGGCGACGGCGCTGGCGTAGGACTGGGTGCTGTCGCCGGTCCAGAAGCGGCCGTTGAGGAGCAGGAGGTCAGCGTCCTGGGACTGCAGTGTGGGTGCGAATATTAGGGCGCTCAGGAACAGACTGCCTGATAGCAGGGTGCCGGATGGCCCGACGCCGAACCGGTGCTGGCGTATCAGCGAGGTGGTGCACCGCGATGCAAGTGAGCGCTTCACTGCGGGCCTCCTGGCAGCAAGGGCTCGAGCTCGGGAGCAGTGGCACCGTTTTCGGTACAGAGCGCGAACTTCGTTTCGCCACTGTGATACATCGCAACGCCGGCATGTCGGCCTTGCTTGTCGACCACAAAAAAACGCACGTTGAAGTTGGGCTCACCGCGATCGTTGAGCAGGCGTGACTCCACGGTGTTCGCGCGGATGCGGCGCAGCGCGTCGAGGCCGGCGTCCTTGGGGTGCATGCCCCGACGCAGGTTCTCCACGATGAGGTACGACGAGAGGTTGTAGAGGTTGGCTTCGCCTCGTCCCGTGCTGCCCGCGGCACCGACGTCGTTGTCCACGTAGAGGCCTGCGCCAAGAATCGGAGAGTCACCGGCGCGACCAGGGATTTTCCATGCGAGGCCGCTGGTGGTTGTGACACTCGCGATGTCACCTGACGGTGTGATGCCATTGCAGTTGATCGTGCCCCAGAACGAGCCCTCGCGAATGAGGCCATCGCGCACCATGCTGAGTCCTGCGTCGAGTCCTGCATCAACACCCGGATCTCGTTCATGCCGCGGACGCAGGGTGCGCTCGCGGTCCTCGGGATCGAGCCAGCGCGAAGGGTCCAGCCGACGCTTCCATTCGCGCCACAGTCTGCGACTCCACTCGGTGTTGAGATCATCTTCGACGGTGAACCCCATCGCGCGAGCAAACTGCTGCGCACCCTCACCCACGAGCAGGTGATGATCGGTGTAGTCCATGACAGCGCGCGCGACCAGCGACGGTGTACGCACGCCTTCGAGGCAGGCCACAGCACCGGCGCGTCGCTTCGGGCCGTGCATGCAGCTCGCATCGAGTTGCACGACACCGTCGGCATTGGGCAGCGCGCCGTACCCGATGCCGTTCTCCGTCGGGTCGAGTTCGGGAATGTTCACGCCAGCAATAAGCGCGTCGAGCACATCGTCGCCGTTCGTAATGCGACGGAACGCATGCTCGACCGCGTTCTCGGTACCGCCATTCCTGAACTCGAAGCCAGAGTAGTCGGAGATCACGAGCGGTGACACGGTGCGCCGTAGCAGTAGCCCGGGCGCGCCGATCGGCACGTTGGAGCTCGTGGGCCGGGC
>JBGTFN010000286.1:0-6626 GCA_041747275.1 Gemmatimonadaceae bacterium
CGCACCCGATCCTGCCCTGGCCGCACTCTTGCCGCTCCCGCCACCTGCTGGCGCGGCTTGAGCCGCTTGAGCCGCTGGAGCCGCTGGAGCCGCTTGAGCCGCTTGAGCCGCTTGAGCCGCTGGAGCGGCTGGAGCGGCTGGAGCGGCTGCTGAAGAGGCGCCGTTCGCGGACTTGCTGCCTTTGAGCGCCTTCAGAAAACCCTCGCCGAGCACTTCCACCTGCCATCTGCGCAGCTCCGGGATCTCCTCGAAGGCCTCGAGACTCTGCGGCATCTTGCGCGCGACCGTTTCCATACGATCCCGCGAGCAGAGCACGCCCGGATCGAGCTCGAGTCGTTCCGCCGCCGCATCGCGCACCGCCTTGAGACGCGACACGCGATCATCGAAGTCGGGGTCGCGATCGTGCCGCACGGACTTCGGAAAGCGTGGCAGGTCGGCGTCAGGCACCGCGTTGCCGCGCTGCAACGCCGACAGCACACCCGCCGTGCGCGACTCCGACATGGAACGCGGGAATCCCTTCACCTTGGAGAGCTCGCCGGCCGCGCCGGGTGATGTGCGTGCAAGTTCGAGCAGCACTTCATTGCCGATCACGCGGAAGGTGGCCCGATCGATTTCTCGTGCAATCGAATCGCGCCACGTCACCAACTCGCCAAGGCGTGCGAGCTCGCGCCGGTTGAGGTCACGCGCGCCCTTCATCTTCATGAACGCCTGCCCGGTTTCGTCGGGCGTCCACTGCGTGCCTTCCGCGCGTGCGAACTCTTCCTGCGCCCAGTGCCAGCGACCGCGCTTCTCCAACTCATTGCGCAGACGCGTGCGCAGGTCGAGGAGGAAACGCGTATCGTGCGCTGCATACTCGAGCATGTCCGCCGACAACGGACGCATGGACCAGTCCGCGCGCTGATGCTTCTTGTCGAGTTTGATGCCGAAGTATTGTTCGAGCAGCGCTGCAAGTCCGAACGCGCGCAATCCGATGAGCTGCGACGCGACGCGAGTGTCGAACAGCGAGTTCACCTGCCAACCGTAATCCTGGCGCAGCAAACGCAAGTCGTAATCGGCGTCGTGCAGCACGACTTCCACCTTGCGATCCTGCAACAACCGTCCGAGCCGTTCGGGCGTACCGATCGGCAGCGGATCGATCACCGCATGCCGATTCTCGGTGGAGAGTTGCAGCAGGTAGATACGATCGACGAACCGGTGAAAGCTGGCGCCTTCAGTATCGATGGCGATTGCCGCTGGCTGACCGAGTTCGGAGAGAAAGCGGTCGACAGCATCGGCGGAATCGAGGTATAGCGGTGCGGCGTCGGGCACAGGGGTCTCGGCAAAGGGCACGCGTCGTACGCGCCTCCCTCCAAGCTATGCACGCGGCAGCGTGGCGTGTACGGGGAGGCGGAGATTGTGCGTTTTGCACTTGAATTGCGGCCCCTGTCGCTGAGGATTACCAGCCATGCCCGCCACCCCGACGCCGCCGCCGCCAAGCCCCCAGGACGAGTCCTCCGACAGGGACGCTGAAGCCAGCCGCCCTGCAGTGACAACGTGGCGGTCGGGAGAGGTCGCCCGTGCCGCCCTGATCGTGCTCGGCGTCTGGCTCGGACTGCAGCTGCTCTGGAGCGCCAACGTGCTCGTCTTCGTGGTGTTTCTTGGCGTGCTCTTCGGTGTCGCCGTGGCCGCAGGCGTGGACCGCCTGGAGGGTTTCGGCGTCCGGCGCGGCATTCTCTCGGCCCTTCTCGTCTTCGGCACCGTCGGAGTCATCGGACTCTGCTTCGCCTTGCTGTTTCCGACGCTGAGTGCGCAGGCGCGAGAGCTGCGCCGCGACCTGCCCCAGGCAGTGGACAAGGTGCAGGAGTTCGTCAACAATCCGCAGTTCGGATTTCTGGACCCGTTCCTGAGGTCGCCCGAAGACTCTGTCACGGTCGACTCCACCAAGGTAACGGACTCGCTGGGTGACAGCGTGCGCGCGGATTCGGCACGACGCGCAAGGGCTCGTGCGCGGGACACCGTTCTGCCCCCGCCGCCCATGCCCGACTCTGCGGCAGTAGCGGCCTTGGAGCAGATCTCGCGCGCCATCGATGACAGCCTGCGCTCGCGCACGCCTCGACCACGCGCGCCGGATTCGGGGCTGTTCCGGCCTTCGGCGCCGCTGCGGGACGTGCGAGACTCCCTCGCGCCCGACAGTCAACGCATCGTGCCCACCGGCGTGCTGGGTGACACCGCACTGTCCACACCGGAGCTCGATCTCGACGCACAACTCGAGGCTCGCACCACATTCCTGCGCGACAGCTTGCGCCGCGCGATGCAGCGCAATGTCGCCGAAGCGGAACAGCGTGCTCGCGAAGAGATTCTGTCGAGTGACCTCTTGGCCGGACCACGTGCACCCACTCGGAGCGAGCTGCTGGCCGCACGGCTCTCGTCAGGCCTCGCCGGATCGTCGCGGCAGCTTTTTTCGATCGTCACGGGCACCATCGCGGCAATCGGCGGTTTGGTCCTGATCATGTTCCTTGCGATCTTCATTGGCGCGGAGCCAAGAGTGTATCGCAACTGGATGCTGGCGCCCGTGCCCGCCGAGCATCGAGCGCATGTGCGTCTGGTGTTTGCGGAAATGGCTACCGTGCTGCGCAAGTGGCTCGTCACGCAGTTGGTGGCGATGGTGGTGATTGGTGTCGTATCCACAATTGCACTGCTCGTGCTCGATGTGCGCGCTGCCTTCGCACTCGGCTTCATTGCCGGACTGCTCGAGTTTGTTCCGACGGTCGGTCCGATTCTCGCAGCCGTACCGGCTGTCGCCATGGGCTTTGTCGATTCGCCGCAGAAGGCACTGCTCGTGCTCTTTGTGTATTGGGCAATTCAGTTCGTCGAGAACAACCTGCTCATTCCCGCGCTCATGCGCGGCGAGATCGACTTGCCACCCGCCATCACGCTTGTCGCACAAGCGCTGATGGCGATTCTGTTCGGATTCATCGGACTCATGGTCGCCGTGCCGCTCACCGCCGCCGTGCTTGTGCCGATTCGCATGGCCGCGTCGCGGCAGGACGCGCGCGAGTTCGCACTGCTTCGCGAACAAGTTGCGGACCAACTGGAGGACGCGTCGGGAGACTCGGTGGACGCCGCTGACATCGACGAGATGGCCGGCCAAGTCGCGGCGTCGGATGTCGGCGCTCGATCAAAGGGAGTCAATACGTGATCGTCAACATCGCCGGACGGCAAGTGGGACTCGACATGGCAGGCGCGGGCCTGCCAGTGATTTTCCTGCACGGGTTTCCGCACGATCGCACGCTCTGGTCGCATCAGGTTTCGACGCTGTCGATCAAGGCGCGTTGTCTCGCGCCTGATCTGCGTGGCTTCGGCGAGTCGAGCGTTGCAGGACCGTGGTCGATGGAGCAATACGCAGTCGACGTGCGCGACTTGCTCGATCATTTCGAGATCGAGCGTGCCGCGATTGTGGGGCTGTCGATGGGCGGCTACATCGCCATGGCCTGCTGGCGCGTCATGCCGGATCGTGTGATGGGGATGGCGCTGCTTGACACGCAAATGGGGGCCGACGACGACGCCGCGCGCGAAAAGCGAAACGCCCTCATCGAGAAGGTGCGTACGGAAGGCGTCGAGTCGCTGGTGCAGGCGCAGCTGCCCGGAATGGTGGGCAAATCCACCCGCGCGCAGCGCCCGGACCTGGTGGAGAAAATGGCCCAAATGATGCGTTCGGCACCCGAGGCGGGTATTGTTGGAGCGTTGACTGCGATGCGGGATCGACCGGATTCCACCGACACCATTGCGGCCATCACCGCACCAACGCTCGTCGCGGTCGGAGACGAGGACGTGCTCACGCCTGTGCCGAAGGCCGAGCAGATTGCGGCCGGATTGCCGCCAGGCACGGTTCGGCGACTTGAAGTGATCGCCGGTGCCGGACATGTGAGCTGCGTGGAACGACCGTCGGCGGTGAATCATGCGCTCGCGGAGTTCATCGATTCGCTGCTGTCGTTCTGAACGAGTCTGTTTCGTGGCCCCTCCTCACGGTCCCTTTTAACGATTCTCTTCGCAGTTTTTTTCAACAGTTTTTTCGCAGTTCTGCTGCGCTGTTTCCTTCTCAGTATTCATGACGACAACCGACAGTACCTTGCACGCCGATGCGGGGTCGAACTCGCCCGCCGCCGCTGCACCCAGCGCCGCTGAACGGACATCTGCCGCGCGCATCGGCGCGGTGCTCTTCAAGAATCGCGGATGGATCCCCGTCCCGTTCCTGGCGATCCCGCTGCTGGTGCCCGGTACGCAAACCACGACGATGTGGATCGTGGGCCTGCTCATGGTTGCCGTCGGTGAAGCGATCCGGCTGGCCGGCGTTGCTGCGGCCGGCACGGTCACACGCAGACGCTCACGCGAAGTGCAGCGTCTGGTGGACTACGGCGCATTCGCGTGGTGCCGCAACCCGCTCTACGTGGGCAACTGGTTGGTCTGGATGGGCTTCACCGTCGTCTCGGGACTGCTCTGGTTCCTGCCTGTCGCGACGCTGCTCTTTGCAGTCGAGTACTACTACATCGTGCGCTACGAAGAGGGCGTGCTGGAGACGATCTTCGGCAAGACCTACCTTACCTACAAGCGCGTGACGCCGCGCTGGTTTCCGCGTCCGCCGGCAAAGTCGACATCGGGTCCGCACGCGTGGGGAGAGGCAGTTTGGAGTGAGCGCAGTACGGTGCTGCAGTACGCGGTGCTCATCGCCGCGTTCTGGCTGAAGGGCCGATACCTGAGCTGATTCAACGCGCGCGAGTGGCTGAGGCGGCGAGCCTGCATGATCGCTCCTGGCTACCGGCGAAGCTATACGGCTGAATGGCCTGATGGACGGGGCCATATGGCCGTATGCGCGTTTGACTCCCTGCCGATAGCCTCATGGCCGTTGGCCACTGGCTCGCTGTTAAACGCATATTGGGCCATATGGCTTGGTCTATCTGGCCATTCAGCCTCGCGGATTCGCCAAGCCGCAAGAATTCACCGCCCCTTCGTACTCGTGCTTTTATACCGACGCAGCTGATTCACCGCGTCGGTCGGCCCGGCGGTGAGTCGGAGTTGAAGACGACCTTGTTCTTGTCGATGAACGACTTGAGCTGAACCGGCACGTCTTCTTCCGGGAAGATGGCGGTCACCGGGCACTCGGGCTCGCATGCACCGCAATCGATGCACTCGTCCGGATGGATGTACAACTGCTCTTCCCCTTCGTAGATGCAGTCGACGGGGCAGACATCCACGCAGGACTTGTCTTTGACGCTGATGCACGCTTCGGTGATGACGTAAGGCATGGTGTTCTTCGGCTCTAGGCAGTCGCGGTGTGCTCGGACGGGCACGCACAGGTTAGTGGCGCTCCGCCCGGTTCACAAGAAGACGATTGGGGCATCGGCAGCGTCGCTCGAGGCCGCCGTAGCAACATAATACGCCCGGCGTTCCGCGAGTGCCCGCAGCCAATAGCCAACGTTCAACTGCAATCCACTGGCCCAGAGCCATAAGGCTATTGGCAAGGAGTAAAACGAGCATTCGGCCATATGGCCCTGTCCATCAGGCCATTCAGCCGCACCGTTTCGTCGGTAGCCACGAGCCCCTCAACCCACGAACACCCTCACACTCCCCCTACTGTCTCCAAGCCGGCAGCTCCCCCTTCTCCAGCTCCGGATTCTCACGGTACAACGTGAACGTCCGCCCGATCACCTGAATAATCTCGGCCCTGAGCTCACCCGCGAGCGCTTCCGCCGCTTCGCGCGCTTCGAGCTCCCCGGCCTTGGCCACCTGCCCCTTCACCAGCTCCCGCGTCCGCAGCACGTCATCACAACTTTTGATGAGCGTCGGCGTCATTCCCCCGTGCCCCACGTGCACGGTGACATTCAGGTGGTGGGCTTCAGCGCGGAGCGCCGCGCGATCCTTGCCGCGCATGGTCATCGGATGCTCATCATGTTTTGGGAAACCTGAAACGTTCGTGCTGCGCCTTGGTCTGCATCGCCGACGCGCCTTCCTGTGCATCTTCGATGCACGTCGTCCTGTGCATCTTCGATGTACGTCGTGCGCGTCTCCAAAGAATCTATTGATTCGCGGAGCCGGAATACACGAAGAAGGGCCACGGATTGATCGCGGGACCATCCCACCACGCTCGTCCGGCGCCCCGCAGCATCACCTGAAAATGCAGGTGCGGCGCATTGGCTGGCGCGTTGCCCGTGGTGCCCACGTAGCCTATCACATCGCCTTTGCGCACGCGTTCGCCCACCGAGAGTCCGCGCGCGTGCCGATCGAGGTGTGCGTAGTAGTAGACGAAGCGCTCGTCGGAATCGGTGGCGTAAATGATGTTGCCGCCGATCGGTGTCGTTCCTATCCGACCGATGCGGCCGTCATCTGCGGCGAGCACAGGGGTTCCCTTGGGCACCAGCATGTCGAGCGCGAGATGAGCGCGGTTGCCACGTCGCGCTTCGTAGTCGTTGCGCAGCTTGTCCGGTTCCAGGCCTTTCACCGGCACCATGAGTTGCCGTGACCATAGTGCATCGAGATCGGCGTCCGTCACGCCGGCGCCCAGCGTGCCCGAAGGTTCGGGTCGGCCAGCAGGCACGTAAACCGGGGCGGTCACGGGGCGCGCCGCGGGCCTGGGAGAGGTTG
Source organism: Gemmatimonadaceae bacterium (assembly GCA_041747275.1). Classification (GTDB taxonomy): domain Bacteria; phylum Gemmatimonadota; class Gemmatimonadetes; order Gemmatimonadales; family Gemmatimonadaceae; genus JAABRT01. Next base: position 6,619 of record JBGTFN010000286.1, read on the forward strand.
CCGGCGGA
>JBGTFN010000287.1:0-4226 GCA_041747275.1 Gemmatimonadaceae bacterium
AGTGGCGACGCCACGACGCCTGATGCCATCGAGACGCGACTGGAAACCTCCGCGGTCCAGGTCACCGATGCCACCAACGGCCTCACCTTCCCACGCGTCGATTGTGGCTCGGACGTGCCGCCGGCAACCATCACAATAAGAAAGGCGACGGTTCCTGCCGGACGCACCGGCTTCAACTTCACGCACAGCATCATTGCGCCCAACGCCTTCACCCTTGACCATGGCGGATCGATAACCTTCAACGACGTCACCCCGGGCACTTACACGGTGACCGAAGCAGCGCCCGGGGGCTTCATGACGCTCACCAGCATCAGTTGCACCGACCCGAGCGGCGGGACCACCGTGAGTGTTGCTACCCGAACGGCGTCGATCAACGCCGCAGCGGGTGAGACGGTCGATTGCACCTTCACCAACAGCGATCTGCCGCCGACCGTCAACGCGACCCCCGCCACACAGTCGGTGCAGTACAGCGATCACATCGCCAGCATCACCGTGACCGCGCAGGACTCCGATCAGGACGTCCTCTCGGCGACGTTCAGCCACTCGCTGAATGGTGGCGCCTTGGTGGCCGGGCTGCCGACTGGCCTGTCGTCGGTCGCCAACGCGTGCAGCAGCGCCAGCGGGGTGCAGACATGCACCTGGACCGTCAGCGGCACGGCCGGTGTCCCCGCCGGCACGTACACCATTCGCTCCACCGTCGCTGACAGCGATGGCTCAACCGCGTCGAAAGACGTGTCGAAGGTGGTTGCCGCGGAGGATGCCACGCTGACGTTCAGCGGCAGCAACCCCGTCGGCGCTCCGGTGTCGGCACCTGGCGGGACCAGTGCGCCGTTCGACTTGACGGTTTTCGTCGAGGAAACGGAGCCGGACCTCGCGACGGTGAGCGCGGCGGCCGGCAACATCGGCAATGCCACGGTCACCATGAACCTCGTCCCTGTGGGTCCTGGGGGCTCAGTGTCCGGGAGTTGCCTCCCGGTGGGGGTGACGGGGAGTGGCTACAGTGAGGTGCTCGAGGTGCGCTGCAGCTTCTCGGACGTGCCGGTCAACACCTACACCGCCACAGCAACCATCACTGGCGGCTACTACGTCGGCGGAGACGAGGACGTGGTCACGGTCTTTGACCCGAGCCTCGGCTTCACGACCGGTGGCGGATCGTTCCTCTGGCCCGGCACCACCGACCGCACAACTTTCGGCTACACCATGAAGTACAAGAAGAACGGCAACAACGTGAGCGGGAGTCTGCTCGTGATCCGGCACCTCGCAGACGGGACCAAGTACCGGGTCAAGAGTAATGCGCTCGGCGGGTTGGCGATCGGGGACGGCGGCACGTTCGATTGGGCGAGCTTCACCGGGAAGGCGACGTACCTCGAGCCGGGGTGGCCAGACGCGCTGGGGAACTACCAGTTCGTCGCCTACGTGGAAGATCACGGCGAGCCGGGACGCAACGACCGGTTCTGGCTCCAGGTGCGTGACCGGAACGGCAATGTGATTGCGGTGTCGTCGATGTCCGCGCCGGCGCCCGCCAACGCGGCTCTGTTGACGGGGGGCAACATCATCGTGCCGCACTGAGGCAACAGGCTGTCGCCAGCGAGCTTTGCGGCTCGCTGGCGACTGGCCAAACTTCCGTTCAACAGCGAGCCGGATGGCTGACGGCCATCAGGCCTCTCGGCAGGGCGTCAAACGCGCATGAGGCCATATGGCCCTGTCCATCAGGCCATCCAGCCGTGTTGTTTGGTCGGTCGCCGCGAGCACGGGAATCGGGGTGTTCTGGCTGGCTTGCGAATCCGCGAGGCCCAATGGCCAGATGGACCGAGCCATATGGCCGGATATGCGTTCAACAGTGAGCCAGATAGCCCATCAGCCATACGGCCACGGGCAGGGAGTAAAACGCGCATAAGGCCATATGGCCCGGTCCATCAGGCCATCCAGCCGGGCTGTTTCGTCGGCAGCCAAGAGCCCGAAAGCTGCTGCTCTGCGTAGTGGCCCCCAGCGCGCCCGCCCCTCTCTCCGTACCTTGGATCAGGCGCGACGAGCACCACTCGCGCTCGTCGCTTCACCCTATCTCCGCCCCCTGCCCATGCCCGCCTCCCGCTCCCGCTGGCTGTCCGGCCTTGCCCTCGCGCTGCTGGCCGTCGCCCCGCTGGTCTCCGCGTCTGCCCAGACACCTGACCCCCGTCTCGAGAAGCTCAAGGCCGAAGCGATCACCATGGTCGACGCCGATGCCAAGCGTGTCCAGGAAATCGTGGATATGCTCTTCTCCTTCAGCGAACTTGGCTTCGAGGAGGTCGAGACCGCGCGCTACCTCACGCAGATGCTCGAGAAGGAAGGCTTCTCGATTGAACGTGGCGTCGCCGGCATGCCAACCGCGTGGGTCGCACGCTGGGGCTCCGGCAAGCCCGTCATCACGCTCGGCTCCGATGTGGACGGCATTCCGCAGGCATCGCAGAAGCCCGGCGTCGCATATCGTGATCCGTTGATCGAAGGCGGGCCCGGACACGGCGAGGGGCACAACTCCGGTCAGGCGGTGAACGTCGCGGCCGCGATCGCAGTGAAGAAGATCATGCAGCGCGAGAAGCTGCAGGGCACGCTCGTGCTCTGGCCCGGTGTCGCCGAAGAACTCATGGCCGGCAAGGCGTTTCTCGTGCGCGAAGGCGTGTTCAAGGACGCGGACGTGGCCCTTTTCACGCATGTGTCCAACGACCTCGCCGTCTCATGGGGCGCGAGCGGTCAGGCCGCGCTCATCTCCGCAGAGTTCAAGTTCAAAGGCACAAGCGCGCATGCGGCCGGTGCACCGTGGCGCGGCAAGAGCGCGCTCGATGCGGTCATGCTCATGGCCAGCGGCTGGGAATACCGACGTGAGCACCTTCGTCTTGCCACTCGCTCGCACTATGTGGTTCGCGATGGCGGAGACCAGCCAAACGTCGTGCCGAGCACGGCCAGCATCTGGTTCTACTTCCGTGAGCAGGACTATCCGCGCACGATGGAGCTCTTCGAGATGGGCAAGCGCATCGCGCAGGGCGCCGCGATGATGACCGATACGCAGCTCGACACGGTGAACATTCTCGGCTCGGGCTGGTCGGCACATTTCAGCAAGCCCGTTGCCGAAGCAACGCATGAGAATATCCAGCGCGTTGGTCTGCCCACGTGGGACGAGAAGGACAACGCACTCGCGAGTGCAATCCAGCGTGAACTGGGACAGCCGGCATTCGGCTTGAGCACGGAACTCAATTCGCAGCTGCGTGGTGCTGAAACGCTGCAGAACTTCAGCGGCGGCGGCAGCGACGACATCGGTGATGTCTCATGGAATATTCCCACGATCACGCTTCGCTATCCGTCCAACATTCCGGGCCTGCCCGGACACAACTGGGCGAACTCGATCGCCATGGCCACGCCAATCGCACACAAGGGCGCAGTGGCGGGCGCGAAGGTGCAGGCGCTCACGATGCTCGACCTGCTGCTCAAGCCCACGCTCGTCGCTGATGCGTGGACATACTTCCGCGATGTGCAGACGAAGGATGTGAAGTACCAGCCGTTCATCCGTCCTGGCGACAAGCCTGCGTATACGCTCAACAAGGAAGTGATGGACCGCTTCCGTCCGGAGCTCAGGAAGCTCTACTACGATCCCTCGAAGTTCAGCACGTATCTCGAACAGCTTGGCATCATGTATCCGACCGTGCGCACGGGGACGACCGGCACTCCGTGAGCGACGAACCCAACCTCGGCGACATCTCACCGGACGAGTTCCGCAAGGCGGCGCACGAGGCAGTCGACTGGATTGCTGACTACCTCGAACATCCGGAACGTCATCCGGTGCGGCCACGCGTCGCGCCGGGTGACATCGCGTCGAAGCTTGCCATTTCGGCGCCGGCGCACGGTGAATCGCTCGACGACATCGTACGCGATTTCCATGACGTGATCATGCCCGGAATCACGCACTGGAATCATCCGTCGTTCTTCGGCTACTTCTCGATTTCCGGATCGTATCCCGGCATCCTGGGCGAGTTGTTCGCGGCGGGGCTCAACGTGAACAACATGTTGTGGCTCACGAGTCCCGCAGCCACGGAGCTCGAGCTGCGCACGGTGGACTGGTTGCGCCAACTCATGGGACTGGGTGAGGGTTGGTTCGGCGAGATCACCGACACCGCGTCGATGTCCACGTTGTACGCGCTCGCTGCCGCGCGTGAGGCGGCGGGGTTCGACGTGCGCGCGCGTGGCATGAGCGGCCG
>JBGTFN010000288.1:0-1561 GCA_041747275.1 Gemmatimonadaceae bacterium
GCCGGCGCCGCCACCGGCAAGCACGGCGTCACGCGGCTGGAACAGGTGCACGTTCGCGGAACCGACGGCTGCGCTCTGTTGGCGCAGTGGCGACAGGTTGTCGAGGATCCAGAACGCTCGACCTTCGGTGGCGGCAATGAGATCACCGTGCCGCACTTCGAGGTCCGCGACCGGCACGACGGGCATACCCGTGAACGGCTGCCAGCGAGCGCCGGCGTCCAGCGAGAAGTACGCGCCGGTTTCGGTTCCGGCATAAAGAACGCCCGCCCTCTCCGGGTCTTCACGAACCACGCGCACTGGTTCGCCCGCACGCAGTCCGTTCACCAGTCGCGACCAGGTGCGACCGTAGTCGGTGGAGCGGAAGATGTGCGGTGTGGGATCGCCCACACGATCCTTGCGAAACGCCACATACACAGTGGCCGCATCATGCGGTGAGATTTCGATTTCGTTCGTGAGTCCGTCGCCGGCTGCGGGTGGCGTGATATTGCTCCACGTGGCGCCACCGTCGCGTGTGAGCTGCACGAGTCCGTCGTCGGTGCCGACGTACATTGTTTGCGCATCGTGTGGCGACTCGGCGATCACCACGATGGTGCCGTACACTTCACCGCCGGCACCTTCGTTTGTGATCGGCCCGCCGCCCCATCCGAGACGGTCAGGATCGTTGCGTGAGAGATCGCCCGATGCAGTGTTCCAAGTGGTACCGCGATCGCGGCTGCGGAACAGCACATTGCCGCCGTGATAGATGACGTTCGCGTCGTGCTGTGATACGAGAATCGGCGCGGTCCAGTTGAAGCGATAACGCGTGCTGTCGGTACGCTCCGTGAGGTTCATCGCGGGCCACGGCATGATGGCGCGCTGCAACCCGGACTGCTGATCGAGCTCATCAATGATGCCTTGATAGCAACCGCCGTACACGTACTGCGACTGCTTTGCGCTCACCCCGATGTTGGCACTTTCGCAGCCCGCGCCGTCCCACCAGTCACGCACACCGATGCCGTTGTTGTCGCTGCGGCTGCGAATGATCACCGAGCTGTTGTCCTGCTGGCCGCTATAGAGCTTGTAGGGAAAGTCGTCGTCCACGGTGACATGATAAAACTGCGCCGTGGGCTGGTTGTCCTGCGTGCTCCAGCTCTTCGCGCCGTCGACCGAGACCGACGCGCCGCCGTCGTTGCCGTTGATCATGTAGCGCGGATCATCGGGATTGATCCAGAGCGCGTGGTTGTCACCGTGCGTGGCCGGCACCACGGCGAACGTCGTGCCGCCATCGATGGATCGCAGCACGGGCGCATTCAGCACCCACACCACGTCCGCGTTTTTCGGATCGGCGATGACCTTCATGTAGTACCACGAACGCGTCTGAATCAGACGGTCGCCGGAGAGACGCTGCCACGAAGTGCCGGCGTCGTCGGAGCGGAAAAGGCCGCCGCTGTCGGCTTCAACAATGGCGTACACACGGTCGGGATTGGCCGGCGAGACACTCACACCAATCTTGCCCATCAGTTGCGGAAGTCCGCGCGATAGACGCGTCCACGTGTCGCCGCCGTCGGTGCTTTTCCAGAGG
>JBGTFN010000289.1:0-7867 GCA_041747275.1 Gemmatimonadaceae bacterium
AGCACTGCGGCGCGCGAGAACTCGTCAACGGCCCGTCGGGTGTCGCCGGAGAGCTCCGCCTGCACGCCTCGGCCGTACGCGGTCAGTGCAGCCAGGCTGGCGTCAGGTCTTGCCGCCTCGACGGCGGCGCGCTCCGCTGGCGAGAGATTGACGCCCAATGCCTCGAAGAGGCGAAACGCAATTACCTTCTCGGCCGCGAGCAGATCGTTCAACGAGGCACGCGCGTCGAGGGCTTGCTCGAGCAATCCCGACTCGACATCGGCGATGCGGGCCGAAAGGCGCAACTCACCGGTCGGCAGCGTATCGAGCGAGCCGAGAATGAGACGCTGGGCGCCAAGCAGTTGTCCGACGCGCGGAGCGGACGCCGAATCGACGCGACCCGTGGCCGCGAGATCCACTTCGCGAAGCACCTCTCCCAAGCGTGCGCGCTCGACCAGCTGCAGCTGCGCGCTCTGCGCCAGGTCCGTGACGAGCAGATCGGCCATCGCGAATGCAAGCGCACTCAGTCGCGCATCGTCTCCGTCCCAACGAAATGGAGGCACGCCGATTGTTCGCAATAATGTTCTGTTCGCGCGCTGCTCGCTGGCCATGGCGGCGGCTGTCGCCTCGTCCGCGATCAGTGGCGTCGAGCGCGCCGCGCTCCCGGTGGCCCGACAGCCCACGAGCAGCAGGGGTGTGGCAAGCACAACGGCAAACACGACAGCGGAAGCAGACTGCCGGCGCGATTTGATCTTCGGGGACACACCACCATCCGGGTTGACGCTGCTTCCGTATTCTGGATCACAAAAACTCGCGCACGCATTGCGCTGGGTCAAGCAAGCCCATGCATTGCGGGTGGGGGGGGGGCCACCGTCAGAGAATTGGCACGGATGCTCGTATGGTTGAGTTCGCCAAATGGCGCTTCGGAACCACTTACGGACGTCGGTTATCGGCGTCATTATATGCGTGCTTCACGCGTCGCCCATTCCACTGGAGTTCCTTGTGTCGTTCCGCGTCGTACTCGCGCTCTCGGCTGGATTTATGCTCGCTGCGCCGCTCGCTGCGCCGCTCGCTGCGCAGCAGGCCATCAAGAACAGGATCACTGGACTGACCTCGTCTGCGCTCGTCCGCACGCTGCCGTTCACGCTGGCCACGGACCTGGACGAGATCGACGGTGCGCTGGCCGCAGCGCATGGTGTCACGTTCGAGAATGCCGTGTTTCTCGCCGATCCCACCGGCGGCGCGTATCCGATTCCGAACGGCGCCGCCACCATTGGCGTCGCATTCCCCACGGGTGATGCCATCACGATGTCGTTCGCGTCGCCGATAGCGGCGATTGCCTTCCAGGCGTTTGCGCAGGTCGTGCCAGACGTCAGCGAGACGCGATTCGAGGCGTATTCAGGAACAACGCTGCTGAGCTCTTTCAGCGGTCGGCCGCAGGATCCGCTGCTGAGTTCCACGCAATCGCTGCGCTGGTGGGGCTTCGAAGGCGGCATTTTCGACCGACTGGTGATCTGGGCCCCGACGACGCGAGATGAGTTCGGGCTCAACATCTGGGGACTTGGCCTCACCAACATCACCATCGCGGACGTGCCCTCGCAGCCGGTTCAGGTGCCTGAGCCCGGCGTGATCATGTTGCTGGCAGCCGGTGCCGTTGGGCTGACGGGTCGCCTCCGGTCCCCGCTTCGATAGCTGAAGCGACCACGTCAAACAAACTTCCCGAGCGGCCTGCCCATGCGCACCGCCGCCTCGGCTTTGCAACCGTCAACGAACGCGACAGTGTTCTCGGGGAAGAGCAGCACGACGGTGGAGCCGAGCAGGAACCGTCCCATCTCCTCGCCCTTGGAGAGGGTATGCTCAGACTTCTCGTAGTGCCACTCGCGCACGCGGCCGGTTCGGGGCGGGTTCACCACGCCATGCCACGTGGTGGCCATGCTGCCGACAATCGTGGCGCCCACGAGCACCATGACAAACGGACCGCGCTCGCCGTCGAACACGCACACGACGCGTTCGTTGCGCGCGAACAGTCCCGGAATCCCTCGCGCGGTCGTCGGGTTCACTGAAAACAGCTGTCCAGGCACATGCAGCATGCGACGCAGCTGACCGTCGCACGGCATGTGAATGCGGTGGTAGTCTTTCGGGCTGAGATAGATCGTCGCGAACTGTCCATTCGCAAACTCTGCAGCCAGTTCTGCGTCGCCGCCCACCAGCGCAGTGGTGGAATACAGGTGCGACTTGGCCTGCACAAGCTGGTCACCGCTGATGCGACCGCACTGACTGACCGCCCCATCCACCGGGCAGACAAGACCGGCCTCGTCAATGGGGCGCGCGTCCGGACGCAGCGCGCGGGTGAAGAACTCGTTGAAGGTCGCGAAGCGGGAGATATCCGGCTCTGCCGCTTCCGACATGTTGACGCGATACTGCGCGACAAATTTCCGGATCAGCCACGTCGTAAGGGCACCGCCCTGCGTGGACGCGACGCGACCCGCGAGCGTCGTCAGCGCCTGCTTCGGCAGCAGGTATTGATAGAGTACAGCCGGATTTGCAGCCACAACCTTGGAAAAATCGGGGGAGCGAAGGCGCGGAACGAACAGCACCGACGCGTGCGCTGGATCCACGAGGAGCCCTCGTACGCGTGCGAACTCGAAAGCTAGCGTTCGTTGGACATCTTTTACATTGCGTTAGATCCTCGCATTTCACTTCACCTCATGACCGTGTCATCAATGTCCACCACGTCGCCCGAGTTGCTCGCCGGCCAGGGGCTTACCACCACCAAGGCCCCGTACATCGAGGAGGCCGTCGCCAACGGCACCATGTACATCGAGCAGCCTTACGCACTGTATTCGGAAGACAATCATGACACGTGGCGCCGGCTGTACACCCGTATGCAGGACCGCTGGGCCCGCTACGCGAATCCGCGCTTCCTCGATGGCCTCGCGACGCTGAGTTTCGACGCCGCACAGGTTCCGCGTCTCGAAGATGTGAATGGCTTCATGGCACCGCGCACAGGATTCAAGGCAAAGGCGGTGAGCGGGTTCGTGCCGGCGTTCGACTTCTTCGACTGTCTCAGCCGACGCGAGTTCCCGACCACCATCACCATTCGTGACGGAGCCTCGCTCGATTACCTGCCCGAGCCCGACATTTTTCACGACATCGCGGGTCACGTGCCCATGCATACCGATCCCGCGTTCGCGGAGACGTTGGTGCGCTTCGGTGCGTGTGCGCATCTGGCCGCAGAACGCGTCAGTTCGGTGAGTGATCGAGCCGAACGATTGCGTCGCCTGACCAGCATCCAGAACGCGCTGCAGCGATTCTTCTGGTTCACGATCGAGTTCGGGCTCATGCGCGGAGAGACGCCCACGGAGATCAAGGCCTACGGCTCCGGCCTGCTCTCGTCGTACGGCGAGCTTGTGCACAGCATCGAGGATGCCTCGGTGCAGCGTTATCCGCTGCAACTCGAATGGGTGATCAACCAGCACTTCGAGATCGACCACTATCAGCCGTTGCTCTTCATTGTGGACGACTTCGACCAGCTCTTTGAACTGGTGGGCGAACTCGAAGCGTGGATGATTTCCGGCAAGCTTGACAATGTCACGCCAGGGTATCGACAGATGAGTGAGGCGGACGCGCAAAGCTTTCTCACCGCGAGCCTCGCCCGCTGATCACCGTTGCGACTCGCGCTGCTGGTCGCCACGATATTGCTGGGATTGGGATCGCGTCGTTTTGCTGATCATCTGCCCACACTCGTCGCGCAGTACGCCGGCGACGTGCTGTGGGCGAGCATGGTGTTCTGGTGGGGAACGTTATTTTTCCGGGACGCGGCAACGGCTCGGGTGGCGGGCGGAGCATTCGCCGTGTGCGTGCTTGTCGAGCTCAGTCAGCTCTACCAGGCACCGTGGATCAATGCGCTGCGCAATTCCACGCTCGGCGCACTGGTGCTCGGCCAGGGATTCCTGTGGAGCGATCTGGTCTGCTACGCGGTCGGCGTGCTGCTCGCGGCGTTGCTCTACCGTCGTGTTCGCCGTTGATCTGTATGGACAAAGCGGCGACGAACGCAGCAGATTCTCGCCATGCACACACCTGCACACGCAGTTCCGGGCGAAAAGCCGAGCAATAAGGCCGACGGTACGCCAGGCGATAGCCCGGGCGATAGGCCCGGCGCGGGGCCGAGCACGTCGCCCGGTTCGGCGCCGAAAGTGATCCCGACGCGCGCCGTCGCCAGCTGGGTGATGTACGACCTCGCGAACACCATTTTCTCGATGGGTGTCGTTTCGGTCTATTTCTCCCAGTACGTGCGGGCACAGGTTGGAGACGAACGCGCGGACTTCGAGTATGGCATCATCACCGCCGTCTCGATGGGCATCATCTTCATCATCTCGCCGTTGCTCGGCGCCATGACCGACCGCGCGCGGCGTCGCATGCCGTTCCTGATCGTGAGCACGCTCGTGTGCGTAGGGCTCACCCTGATGTTCGCCCGCGTGGCCTATTGGCCGACGATCTTTGCCTTTGTTCTGGCCAATGCTGCGTATCAGGCCGGCCTGCAATTCTATGATGCGTTGCTGCCGGAAGTGAGCACCGAAGAGAACCGCGGGCGCGTCTCGGGCATCGGCGTTGGCATCGGCTACCTTGGGTCGTTCATCGCGGTTGGCATCGGTATAGTCTTCGGCAGCGCTGACAAGCCGTTTCTCTTTATGGTGATCGCGCTCTCCTTCCTGCTGTTCGCCATTCCTTGCTTTCTGTTCGTCAAGGAAGAGGAGAATCCCAATCCGCGTCCGATCTTCGGCTTGGCGATGATCAAGGAGTCCACCGCCGAGACGATTCGCACGCTGCGCAGCGGCAATCAGTATCCTGGCCTGATTCGTTTTCTCGTAGGGCGGGTGTTCTACACCGATGCCATCAACACGGTGATCACCGTGATGACGCTCTATACGATCAACGTGGCGGTTGCGTCTGGACTCAATGACATCGAAGGCGAGGCGATGTCGCTGCGCATCATGCTGGCGGCGATCAGCTTCGCGGTAGTCGGAGGCTTCGCGTGGGGCCGAATGGTTGACCGCATCGGCCCCAAGCGCACGCTCGATCGCGTGCTCTGGCTGTGGATTGCGACGTTTCTGGCGGCGGCGAGCGTTGGCCTTTTCACGCTGCCGGTGGAGACACTGTACGTCGTGGCGACGATGGCAGGCGTCGCACTGGGCGGCACGTGGAGCGCCGACCGTCCGCTCATGCTGCGTCTCACGCCACCAGAGCGAATCGGCGAGTTCTACGGATTGTACGGAATGGTAGGACGCTTTTCCGCGATCACCGGACCGCTCATCTGGGCACTGGTGACGAGTGTCTGCATTCGGGCATTCGACATGCCGCCGGCCCGCGCGCAGGGCGTGGGTGTGCTGGTGCTGCTTTCATTGGTGCTGGTGGCGCAGCAGATTCTCAAGCCGGTCTCCGACAAGCCACGTCGCGCGTCAGCGTGAAGGTCGCGCGGAATCTTGAACTTCGTCATTGCGCTCGCGCGTGACGAAGCCCGCGCGAGCGTTCGAGCCGGAACGTGTCACTTCATCGGATCACGCAGCTGGTCCTTGGCTATGTAGGGCACGCCGTTCGTCATCCACCGTGGAGCCGGTGCGTCGCGCAAGTGATGGTCGAAGAACTGGAAGTAGCGAATGGTGAGATCCCGCCGGTTCGCCAGACCGCGCAAACCATGACCCTCGCCCGGATAAGCGAGCATGACCGCGTCTTTTCCGTTGAACCGCAGCGCATTGTAGAAGTTCATGCCTTCCGTGAAGGACACCGTTGGATCGGCTGTGCCATGCATGATGAGGAACGGCACGCTGACCTTGTTCGCATGCGTGAGCGCTGACTCGTTGCGGTAGCGCGCGGGATTCTCCCACGGCGAAAAGCCCCAGCGTCCCTGACCGAGCATGTAGTAGTTGTTGCCATTCGCGCCGCTGCCGCCGGATACCTGGTAGGTCCATCCCCAACTCTGTGAGAAGTCGGAGAACAGGTCGGTCACACCCGCGCCCATGCCGACTGCCGCGAACATCTTCGATTGCGTGCCGATGAATGCTGCGCCCTCGCCGCCGTAGCTATGACCGTGCACACCGATGCGCTTCGGATCCACATAGCCCATGCTGATCACCTTACGCGTGGCCGCCTCGACGGCGTCGAGCATATCGCTGTGCGACGAACCGGTGTGGAAGTGCACGTCTGGCAGCATCGTCGCATAGCCGCGGCTGACCGCCTCCACCGGCATGCCACCCATGCCCGTGAGGAACGAAGGCGTGGGATAGCGGTGCATCGTCTGCGAGTTCTTCTCGTAAAACGTCACGAGCATCGGTAGCTTCGTACCGGCGACATAGTCGTCCGGAAGCGCGAGCACGCCCTGCAGCTTGACGCCACGGCGCGTGGTGTAGTCGAACAGCACACGCCTGCCCCACTTGAACTCTGTCTGCTGCGGATTGGCGTTGCTGACCTTGCGCGCGTCACGCAGGTCACTGCCGGCAACCTGAATGTCCGGAAACTCGGCGAACGTCTGTCGCGTGAAGATCACCGTTTGCGCGTCGCGCGCCTGCGTGGGCGTGCTGAATGACGCATCGTCGTACAACAGCGGTGTGAGCGCACCGTTGTCGAGCGTGTAGAAGCCCGACTTCTTGGTCCACTCGCCATAGGCTGAGAGCTGCACCGGACGACTCAGGTCGACCTCGCGTTCAACGCGTGCAGCACGACGTGACGATGAGTCGATCGGAGCGAAACGCACCGTGCGAAAGACAATGCTCTCACGCGTGCCTACGCCATTGGTGATGTTGCGCGTCGCGGCCGTTCCTTGCAGCGGCATCAGCCACAGGTCGTAGCGAGTGCGCATGATGACGTTGTTTCCGTCAGACGTGAAACCCTCCACTCCGTACGGTGGACGCGGGCCGGGGTAGTCGAACTCGCGATTCACAAAGCTGGGCGCGTTGCCGGCACCGAGGGTGCGCGTGTCAGTCGTTGCAAGCTCGACCGAGTGCCAGCGCGCGTCCTTGAAGTACAGAAAAAAGCGACCGTCGGGAGAAATGCCACCCAGGTGCTGTCCCACGAGCTGGTTGGTGAGCAGCAGCGTGCGCTCGCCGGTGCGCGTGTTCACGCGATAGATGTCGGCCGCCGAGCTCTTGTAGTCCGAGATGTAGGGCTGCGGGTTGCGTCCCACCGCGTACATGCCGTTCACCGGAAGCTCGAGATCGCGCATGGACGAATCGGTCAACGCGATGAAGCGCTGCTCGCGCACATCGAACGCCTGGCGGAACGTGCGGTTGCGTTCCTGTTCCGCCTGAATCATCTGCTGCGACTGGATGCGCTCGTCCTGCGTGCGCCACACGTCGACGTCGGCAATTGAATCGGTACTGCGCGGGCGCGCCGTGTCGGGTGCGGCCGTCTGCGGGATGATACCGAGATAGACCAGCTGTCCATCGTCGCTCCAGTCGAGCGGCGTGCGGTCCGAGACCATGAAGCCTCGCGGGAAGTTGGGAGTGCTCGACACATCGAGCACTGCGCGCGTTCGCGCGTTGCTCACATCACTGATCACCAGCAGGTGGTTGCTCTGCTCGCGCATCTTGTCGACTTCGCGCCCCTTCAACACGGCGACATCGCTGCCGCGGTCGTTCCAGGTCAAGCGATTGTAGCGCAGCGTATCGTTGTCGAGCGCTTCGATGCGAGCATTCGCGAGGTTGACCAGGAACAAGCCGTTGGCGTCGCGCACGGACGCATCCACCGTATACGCGAGAAGGCTGCCGGGCATGTTGAACTCGGCTTCATCAACACTGCCGAGCAGGATCGACTGCCCGTTGCCGAGGTTGTGCAGGATGTGATCGATGCCGCGCGGCGCGTTGGCCCCGCGTGATGAAGGTGCGCCTGCCGC
>JBGTFN010000290.1:0-12440 GCA_041747275.1 Gemmatimonadaceae bacterium
GCACGAAGCCCGGATGCGTAGGCCAGCGGTCGATCAGGCTCCACTGGAACTCGTCGCGCAGATTGTTTCGGTCGAGCGCGCGCCACAGTTCGTTCAGGCTCGATCCCGTCGTGGTGCACGAATACTGAGGATACATCGACAGCGCGATCGCGCGCGTGATGCCATCGGCCTTCATCGCCAGCACCGCGTCGTCGGAGAACGGCGCCACATAGCGGAACGAGACGTAGAACCGGTGCGGCGCCGTTTCGGGCGAAAGCACGTCGAGCCGCTCGATCAGCGCCTGCCCCTGCGTGTTCGACCAATGCAGAATAGGCGATCCACCGCCAATGGCGTCATATAGTGCGCGAACCTTTGGCGCACGGCGCTTGGCGATGAAGCGACCCAGCACGTCCTGCCAAGGCAGGCGCAGCAGTTCCCGGTCGGCAAACAGGTTGAGCAGGAACGGCTCGACATCGTCGAGGGTCTTCGGTCCGCCCATGTTGAGCAGCACGATACCAGTGCCGCCGGCGTGGCGCGCCGTGCGATGCGCGGGCGGAACTGACGTCGAATTCGAAGCCGAGTGCGAAGCAGTGGTCGAGAGCAAGGTTCTGGAAGTATCGAGGGGACACAAGGCACCGGCAGCGGCCGTTGCAAGCACTTCGTAAGCTCTCCCTGCGCACCGTCCGCCAGTATTGGCAGCGCTACGGTACTACCTCCGTACTTATGCGGTAACAGCGTCACCGAGGCCGCGGCAACCGACCAGTTTGCGAATTCGTATCAATCCCGAGAAGACTTGACGGGATTGATGCGGCAGCAGTAGGATGGAGACTCGATTCGTTGATAGCCATTCTCAAACACAAGATTCCGTGTTGATCATCGCTGCCTGTGCCGTTCGTTCGCGCCGTGTCCGCCAACCCTTCGCCATGCTGCAGTTTCTTGCACTGGCTCTGCTTTCACCGTCGTTGTCCGGTCTCCACGCGCAGGGGGCGACGGTTGGTTCCATCAGCGGTGACGTCCGACTTGACGACGGCACCGCAGCCAGCGGCGCGATCGTCTGGCTCGTCGGTGCGAGTCAGCATGCAATGGCCGACGACGCTGGTCGATTCACCCTGTCGCGTGTGTCCGCCGGGGTCCAGCAGATCGAGGCTCGTTCACCGCTAGGCGCTGTGACGCGCGCGGTCGCCACCGTAACGGCCGGACGCGAGACGAACGTCAGTATCACGCTTGGACGATTCACGCAGCAGCTCACCGGGGTCAGGGTGCTCGCGGCGGCGTCGGACGCGCTCGCCAGGGTCCCCGGGAGTTTCGGCGTCGTCACCAGCGAACAGCTGCGAGCGATGCAGCCGTTCAGCGCCAATGAGGCACTGCGAACCATTCCCGGCGTACACCTGCAGGAGGAGGAGGGAATGGGGTTGCGGGCAAACATCGGAATTCGCGGTCTTGATCCGGATCGCAGCCGAAGCGTGCTTGTTCTCGAGGATGGCGTGCCGGTCTCTCTCGCGCCCTACGGCGAGCCCGAACTGTACTACTCCCCACCGATCGATCGCATGGCGCGCATCGAAGTGATCAAGGGCAGCGGTTCAATCATGTTTGGTCCGCAAACAATCGGCGGTGTCGTCAACTATGTCACCGCCGAGCTTCCGCTCAGGTCGTTCGCGCGTGCCACAGCGCAAAGCGGTTCGGGCGGCACACGTCTGCTCAAGACCGAGGTTGGCACACGCGTTGGCAATGTGCGTGCGCAGATCAATGCCTTCGACCGTCGAACCGGAGATCTGAATGGGCTCGACGCATCTGTCCGTGACGTTACGGCAAAGCTGGGCTGGGGTACCTCCGTGGGCGACTTCGGCGTCAAGTTGAGCGCGTACGACGAGACCTCGAACGCCACCTACGTCGGGCTCACGGATTCCATGTTCCGCGCGTCGCCGTTCGTGCATCCGCAGCCTGATGACCGACTGGACGTTGCACGCTACGCGGTGACCGCGTCCCATCAGCGGGCGGTCGGCGCGTACGGCGCACTACGCACAAGCGCGTACGCATATCATACCAGTCGAAACTGGAATCGGCGGGACTACACGTACGGTTCCACAGGGCAGACGCACGTTTTTGCGAATACCACAGGCAGCCGGGATCGTGCGTTCACTGTCGCCGGCATCGAACCGCGTCTGCACACATCGTGGGCGAAGGGTTCGCATCGACACGATCTCGACGCAGGCGTACGCGCACACCTGGAGCTCACGCGCGATCAGCATGTAAACGGCCGCATCGACAGCGAGGACCGCACCATTCGCGACGATGAGCGGCGCACGGGTCGCGCCATCTCCGCATTCGTCCAGAACCGCTTTGCCCTCACCGATGCACTGTCGATCACGCCGGGAGTGCGGGCCGAGTCATTCGGATTTGAGCGCGACGTTCGCCGCACCCGCGTTCGCCGGCGCGATGACGGCCGAACGGTACGAGCGATCGAAGACGTGTCGCTCGGCGGCACGGACAATGTGCGCGAGTTGATCCCGGGAATCGGCGTGTCCTATACCCCCTCCGAGGTGATCAGCATATTTGGTGGAGCACATCGTGGCTTTGCGCCACCGCGCAGCAAAGACGCCCTGATCTTTACCGATCCGACCGTTGATACCAATGCGCAGGTGCCTGAACTCGTGTCGTTGCAGCTTGACGCCGAGCGCAGCCTCAACACCGAGATCGGTGCGCGTCTCACGCCGAGGACGTGGCTGTCGCTGGAAGCCACGGCATTCCGGCTGGATTTCACGAATCAGATCATTGAACCATCGCTGTCCGCCGGCTCCACGAGTGATGCCCAGTTTGCGAATCAGGGCGCCACGTTACACACCGGCGCCGAGGTGGCGGGTACGATCGATGTGGGCTTGCTGCTCGCCAAGCCGTGGTCGCTGTCTCTGACCGGCAGCGTCACGCGCAGCAATGCCACGTTCTCCCGGGACCGCTTCATCCGCGCACCCGGTGGGGACACCGTCAACGTGCGTGGCAACGCGCTTCCGTATGCGCCCACGCTGCGTGGGCATGCGGCGATCACCTACACACTGCCGAATACGCTCGTTCTGCGTGTGGACGGCATCTATGTTGACGCGCAGTTCACCGACAACTTTGAGACTCGCGCTGGTTCCGCGAACGGCCGCGTCGGACTTGTGCCCGCCTATGCAATCTTCGACGCCAGCGTGCGCTGGACCATCCCAAACGCGAATGGGCTCAGCCTGACCGGCAGCGCCAAGAACATCGGCGATCGCACCTACATTGCGTCGCGTCGTCCCGAAGGCATCAAGGTGGGGCTTCCCCGCCTGCTGACCTTGGGCGTGTCGTGGGGGAACTGACGGCGACCCACACCACCGATTCCCCCGGGTCTACTATTCGCCCGGTGACGGCAACCGCGGTACATCATTCGACGACGGCGCGCGCAGCAGGCCCGCGTCGGTGTACAGCTCGAGCTTGTGCCGTGTGTCCACGATATCGAGGTTGCGCATCGTGAGCTGACCGATGCGGTCCATCGGTGTGAAGAACGCCTCGCCGCGCTCCATGGTGAGGCGCTCGGGCTGATACGTGAGGTTCGGGCTCGTGGTGTTCAGGATCGTGTAGTCGTTCCCGCGGCGCAGTTCGAGTGTGACTTCACCTGTGATTGCGCGCGCCACCCAGCGCTGCGCCGAATCGCGCAACATCATCGCCTGCGAGTCGAGCCAGCGTCCCTGATAGAGCAGGCGACCGAGCCGGCGTCCGTTCAGGTGGTATTGTTCGATCGTGTCTTCATTGTGAATGCCGGTGATCAGGCGCTCGTATGCAATGAAGAGCAGCGCCATGCCCGGCGCTTCGTAGATGCCGCGACTCTTCGCTTCGATGATGCGATTCTCGATCTGGTCGCTCATGCCCAACCCGTGCCGTCCACCGATCACGTTGGCTTCCAGGAACAGGTCGAGCAGCGAATCGAACGACTGGCCGTTGAGCGCCACCGGCGTGCCTTCCTCGAAGCGCACGCTCACCGTCTCGCGCTTGACGTCCACATCGTCGCGCCAGAAGGGAACGCCCATGATCGGCTCCACGATCGGCACACCACGATCGAGGAACTCGAGGTCCTTCGCCTCGTGTGTTGCGCCGAGCAGGTTGGAGTCGGTGGAGTACGCCTTTTCGCCGCTCATCTTGTAGGCGAAGCCGTGCTGCACGAGGTACTCCGACATCTCCTTGCGTCCGCCGAGCTCGTCGATGAACGACTGGTCGAGCCATGGCTTGTACACGCGCAGGTTGGGATTGGTGAGCAGCCCGTAGCGATAAAAGCGTTCGATGTCGTTGCCCTTGAACGTGCTGCCGTCGCCCCAGATGTGCACGTCGTCTTCGCGCATCGCGGCCACGAGCATGGTGCCCGTGACGGCGCGACCGAGCGGCGTGGTGTTGAAGTACGTGATGCCGGCGGTGGTCACATGGAAGGCGCCGCTCTGAATAGCCGCAATGCCTTCGGCCACTAGCTGATGGCGGCAATCGATGAGGCGCGCGTGCTCGGCGCCGTATCCCATCGCCTTGCGCGGGATCTCATCGTAGTCTGTCTCGTCGGGCTGACCCAGGTTTGCCGTGTACGCATACGGCACGGCGCCCTTGGCGCGCATCCAGTGCAGGGCAGCGCTCGTATCGAGGCCGCCGGAAAACGCGATGCCGACTTTTTCGCCGACGGGAAGAGATTGCAGGATCGTGGCCACAGGTAGTCTCCGGAGGAACCGATATTCGAAGCTCCTAACCTAGTCGAACACGGGCGGTTGCGTCCGAAGGCGACACAATCGCACGCTTGACGCCCAGCCTGCACCCGGTGAGCGTTCAGGGGTGACTACGCCGTCTGCTCCTGCCGTGCGCACGCTTCCCGAGCGCGATCGTATCGCCCTGCGTCGCTGGCTGTTCGCCTCGATCGTGGCGGTGTTCCTTGCCGTGGCGGTTGGTGGCATCACACGCCTCACGGAGAGTGGCCTGTCCATTACCGAATGGAAGCCGGTGTCCGGCGTGCTGCCGCCCATGACGGACGCGGCGTGGGCGGAAGCATTCGCCGAGTTCAAGAAAATTCCGCAGGCGCAGACCACGCACCGGGACATCACGCTCGGCGGCTTCAAGCTGATTTTCTGGTGGGAGTGGTTCCACCGCATCGTGGCGCGTGGCGTCGGACTGGTGTTCGCCATTCCGTACCTGTGGTTCATGGTGCAGGGACGTATCCCTTCCCGCTTGCGACTGCGCCTGACGCTCCTGCCGCTACTCACGCTCGGTCAGGGTGTGCTCGGCTGGTACATGGTGCAGAGTGGACTCGTGGAGCGCAGCAGTGTGAGCGCATATCGGTTGACGGCACATCTCGCGTTGGCACTTGGCATTCTCGCGGTCGCGGTGTGGACGTACAGCGAGCTTCGGCCGTCGCGCTGGTCACGTGATGTAGCGGTGCCGGATGACGAGGCCATTGAAATGCGCGACGCGCCCGACCGCGCCCCGAGTGCGTGGCAATGGGCGTTGCGATTCATGACCGTGCTGCTTGGCACCACGCTGCTCTCCGGCGGATTCGTGGCCGGACTGCGCGCGGGCCGCATCTTCAACGAGTTTCCGCTCATGGGCGGACAGATTGTGCCGCCCGGTTACTCGCAGCTCGGCGCGTGGTGGGTCAACGCGTTCGAGAATCCGGCGGCGGCGCAGTTCCATCATCGCGTGCTGGCGATCGTATCGACGATCGTTGCGCTGGTGCTGGTGTGGCGTGCGGTGCGCGCGCCGTTGTCGGTGCTGGTCAAGCGCGGCGTGGTGACGCTGGGTGCGGTGGTGAGTGTGCAGCTGTTGCTCGGCATCACCACGTTGCTGTTGGCGGTGCCCGTGGCGCTTGGTGCGCTGCATCAGTTCACGGGCGTGCTGGCGCTGACCGCAGCGCTAGTGGTGACGCAGCGGGCGGGTGGGGTGGTGTGGGGGAAGGCTGTGGTCGAAACGCCGCGCGTCGAGACGTCCGCCGCACTCGGCTTTAGCGCATCTGACGCGCGCAGCTTCTGAACCATCGACGATTTGGCAGAGCGGACAACCCTAGAACGCGAAATCTGCGGTACAGCAACCCAAACCGCAGGTGAACCAGAGCGGAGGGTCCGACAGTCGCGCGGCCACAGTATCGGATTGTGCGCTCATGCGTGCTGTAAGCTTGCAGTATTGAAACTTCGCCACGGGCATTTTTTCTTTGTTGGTCGGGTGAGGGTGCCCGCACCAACGAATGTCTCCTTCATTACCAACCCGTACAGCCTGCGGAACCGGACCCGAATTGTCGATGCCATAGATCGACCATCGACTGATCTTTCTGCTCGCCCCTTCAACGTCGCCGTTGGGTGGCTCAGATACATTGCTGTCATCGTATCCACGCACAACGACGTAGAACGTGTCGTCCATGGTAGCGGGGAGGTCGCCGATGCCGTAGCGGGTGTCCTTCGCCCCCTCAGGATCGGCAACAATACGAGCAATCACGAAGGCACCGGCATCATTGTGCGCCGCGAACTTGAACCGGTGCGCGTTTGCGACGGACTGCACCGCCCACTCAGGAGTTGTTCCGCCGCCTTGGGCTGGCCGCCTGGCGCGTGATACGGCTGGATCCCACCCAACGCCATTCCGAAGCCACTCGACAAGCTCCGGATCGCTTGAGCCAGCATACGGGATGTCCGTAGGCGGATATCCGTTGCAGCGTGATTTCCAGAACCCGTCATTTGCATAGCAGCGGCGAGTCCATCGCGCATCCTCGCCGATTCGGTCGTACGATGGCTTTGACAAGACTTCAGTTCCACCGCTTCGGAATAGCGCGCAGGCACCGATCGCGAGCGAGAGACCGACCGCCACACCCGCGCGCACGAACCAAGTTCGACGAATCCTCACTTGCCATCTCCTTGCGTTTGACGTTGCAGAAAGGCGTCGGCACGGGATGCCCAACGCGCGGTGGACTCGTTCACTTCGGCTCCTTCGCAAAGCTTTCGCAGCAGGAGCAAGCCGCGTCGCAAGCCGGCTGCCTGCGCGATGAGATCGAGTGTGTACCCATTCATGCTCGCAATGTCGTCGAGCGCTCCGGCAAGCCTAGCGCGAGCACCTGCAGAGTCGCCGGCTTGCGCAAGCGCCCAGGATTCCATAAACAGAAAGTCCCAGGAGACGGCGGCATTGCTCGCTCCTCCGCGCGCAGCATGTGCGCCTTCTAGCAAGCGTCGCGCTTCGGCGTAGTTTGCAGCGGACATTGCCCGATAAGCACGCTCAAGGGGGATACGAGGCTCAAACTCGGCGACGACTGCTGGCCCGAGGCACGGTACCGCATCGCGATACGGATCGGTGAGCAGCGCAGCACGTGCGATTGGCAGTTCTGACGGAGAGAACAGCGAGCGGGCGCGCTGCTCAATCGTCGTTCGCAACGAGTCCAACTCTTCGCACGCGCCTGACCATGCACGATGCTGAAAGGCGTCGAGCGGTTCAAGCAATGAAACGGGGATATCGGCGCGAGCGGAGGGCGCCGCAAACTTCTCGAGTTGCGAGAGGTCACCGATCAAGGCCGCAAGTGGAGCGAGCAGCACGCCGGCATCTGCCGGTTGTGGAGTGGTATCGCTGACGGCCTTGTGCGCCACCTGCACGGCGCGACCGAACTCACCCTGTCGGAGCAGAATTCGTGTCTGTGCCACCGCTATGCGCGCTCGCATCACGGCGGATGGTGCACCCAGAGCCGCTCGTTCGATCGCCGTTTGCGCAGAGTGTTGCTCTCCCGATGATACCTTCAGCCGACCGGCGAGCTCCAGCGCGTATGCATGGAAATACCATGCCTCTGGCGCTTCCGGAGACCGACTCACCCATCGATCGGTCAGTTCGAGCGCCACGCTCCGACCGCGTCGCAGCGCGGCGGCGAACGTCGGCGGTACAGTACTTGTCTGCATCTGCTCCATCGCCGAGCGCGCTACAGGATAGAAGGCCAGAGTGTCACCCTCGAGTGAGGGCAGAGCAGAATAGCGTTCGCCTGGTGAGGAGCCGTGGATCCCGATGCGCCCTCGGTTGCCCTCAGCAAACGTCGATTGCAGAATCGGCGGGAAAAGCGCTGCAAGCAGCGCGGGCGATGGCGCGACGTCGATGGCGCGACGATAAGTTGCGAGCGCCGACCAGATGCTGCTGCGGAAGTATGATCGCTGACCGCGCATCTCGATTGCCTGGTCAAGACGAGCGCATTCGCCGCGACCATACAGGGCAACAAACGAGGCGGGTTCGAGAGCAGCTGCCCCATCGTACAGCGCGCAGGCCGATGGGTACTCGCCGCGGGCCATGTGCTGAAGCGCCGCTGCCAGCAGCGAGTCCACGCCGCGCATGCGTCGGCTGCCAAGAGCGATCTCAATATCGTCTCGCCAGGCTTCCGGTGAGCGCGGCGCGCTCCACGCAAGCGTCTGAGCTGCCCAGAAGTGCGCGTGTGCAAAGCGCGGTGCAACACCAGAAAACTGCGCCGCCCGTCGAAAGCTGTTGGACGCGCTGTCTAGCAGCCCCTCTCTCAGCAGTCGGTGCGCCTCCACGTAGGACTGTAGCGCCTCCATCGAGCGGCGAGGCAGCGCATGCAGTCCCGGCGTGCGGTCGGCATCCGCGCCGCTCAACGCTTCCCGGACAAGTTGCGCGCCGAGCGCCCTCAGCGCGACGGTATCGCGAATCATGGCGATGCCGCTGGCAAGTTGCTCCGCAGACGGTGTCCCTCTGCGGATGGTCAGGGATACGCGCACGGAGTCACCGATCGATGCGATCGATGGTACCAGATGGATTGCACTCGTGTCGTCGTCGCCGATCCGATCGGCGACCTGTACGCCGGGCCAAGCCGCAAGCTCCTGACGCAAAATGCCGTGAACCAGCTGGACCGCTGAGGATTCGTCATCGCCAGCAGGCGATGCGAGCATGACGCACATCGGGCGGGACGAGAAATCGGAGTTCTCGCATTCTTCGCTCGACGCATTCCTGACAGCCGCCAGCGCCAGCGCCAGCGCCGCCGCAACCCCGAGTGCAACGGCGAATCGCGGCAGACGTCGCACTCGACCTCTTCCACCGTCACCAGCAGACGAAGTGAGCGCACCGGCTCTCGACTCTTCATCGTGTACCAAGGACGCGCCTTGTGGCGAGACAACCTGCGATGAGGAAGTCGTACCAGGCACGACAGCCGCTGCCATCAGTGCGAACTCGCCGGACCCGGCCATTCCCAGCGCCGCGAGGAATGTCGCCATGTCTCGATACCGATCCGCGGCCATCGAACTCAGCGCCTTGATAATTGCGGTGTCGATCTGCGCCGGAACATTCGGCCTGTGCGCGCGCAGCGACAGGTGTTGCCCGGCCAAACGCTGCAGTCGCAGCCCCTCAACGGTTGCAGCGACATGTGGCCGCACGCCGGCAAGCATCTCATACAACACACATGCGAGCGCGTACTGGTCGCTGCGTCCGTCAACGTCTCGTTCGGCACAGAGCTGTTCCGGGCTCATGTACTGCACCGTGCCCACAGCCATACCGGTGCGCGTGAGCCGAGTACGGAACTCATCAGTATCGGAAATCGCGATGCCGAAGTCCGCCAGTAGCACGCCGCCACGTCCAAGCAGGATATTGTCGGGCTTGACGTCGCGGTGCACCACGCCCGATGCATGTGCGTGAGCGAGCGCAATTCCGACCTCGCACGCGATCTGAAGCGCGTCCGCAATCTGCAACTGTCCCTCGCGCGCGAGCTTCTCGCTCAGCGTGCCGCCGGGTGCATACTCCGTAACGATATAAGGTCGCCCTTCGTGTTTGCCCGAATCGTGCACATGCAGGATATGGGCATGTTCCAGCGTGGCGGTCACATGCACTTCACGCTCGAATCGAGCGAACGTCTCATCACTCGTCACTTCATCGCGCAGCACCTTCACCGCCACCGGACGGTTGAGCACATGATCGTGCGCTCGGTATACGGCGGCAAATGCGCCGGTACCGATCTCATCCAGCAGCTCGTAACGTCCGCCGAGCACTGCCGGGAGAATGAGCGACACCGAAGGACCTCGAGGCTGTGCGGGTAGACACGCAGGGGGGACCGGCTTCCGAACCGATTGGCGAGTCACGTCATCGCGACCCTCCACACAACAATATGTGGCCGCTCAGCGCTCAGTGCTCAGCGCTCAGCGCTCCCGAGCGATCAACGAGCGTTCGCTCCCTGCCCTACGCGAGCGCGCCGAGACGGTTGCGTTCAGTCCGGCTGAGGCTGCTGCAGGCATACCAAGTGGAGTAGCGGGTGTACGGACAGCAACGCTGGTGCGCAGAACCGTCGTGTCAGGATGGGGTAGTTCGCGGAGACGACGGACGGTCGAAGCCCGGCACTTTACACTGCAAGGAGAGGGACGAATTGCCCGACTCACTGGCAAGTCTGTTGTTCAGTAGCTGGAGCAGCCTCTTCCGGACGCTGGTGGTGGGAACGCTCGCGTATGTGACCTTGGTGCTGTTCCTGCGCCTGTCCGGCAAGCGCACGCTGTCCAAGTTCAACGCGTTCGACCTCATAGTAACGGTCTCGCTTGGCTCTACGCTCGCGACGGTGCTGCTCAGCCGTGATATGGCGCTGGCCGACGGCGCGATGGCATTCGCGCTGCTTATTGGTCTGCAGTTTGTGGTGACATGGTCGAGCGTGCGTGTGAAATGGGTGCGAGCACTCATAACCGGTGAGCCCAGCCTGCTACTCTTTCACGGCGAGGTGCTTGAGTCGGCATTGCGCCGGACGCGAGTAACGCGCGATGAAGTGCGCGCGGCCATTCGGGAAGCGGGGCATCTCGATCTGCGCGACGTGGATGCCGTGGTGCTGGAAACCGACGGCACGATCACAGTCATGAAAGGTAGCGACGGCCAGCCCTCGCCCGATTCCCTCTCCAGCCTTCAGGATGTGCAGCGAAAACGTGATTGATGAGCGCCCCGGCGGGCACTGTGGCGATTCACGCTGAGGCACCGCTTCACGTCGCGCTTACGGCACCACCCGCGCTGGCGGTACGATCCGCACCCCATCGGCGAATGTCGCCGCCAGCAGATACAACAGCTTCGTGCTCGGCAGCGCACTCGAAGCGAGCGAGTACTCGGTGAGCTGATGCGCGCCGGAGGCCTTCGAGCCACCGATGGCGATGCTGGGGATCTTGCGCACGACGCCGGAGTTGGCGTCGGTGGCGCCGGTGGGCACGGCTTCGCGTGCGCCCGGCATGCCGACGCTGATGCCCAGGGCACGATTGATGTCGATGGCCGTCTGCACGATGGGATGCGCACGCACGCTCTCGAGCTGCTTCTCGGTGCCGCCGGCACGGCTCTTCTGATCGACCTCGATGCGCAGCCCGACCTTCTGCGAGTCGGCCACCGATTGCACGGTGCGGTTGATGAGGTTGTCGAGCGAATCGAGCAGCACGGGGTCTGGGCTGCGCAGGTCAACGGTGAAGTACACCTCACGCGGGATGGCATTGAAGATCTCGCCGCCGCCAACCTGTCCGATGTTCATCACGGCGCCGTCGGGCAGCGGCGCGAACTGCAGTGCATACAAGCGCGCGATCGCCTCGCTAAGGGCGCGCACGGGCGTCGGGCGACCGCGTGAAGCGAGCGTATGTGCGCCAGGGCTCGTGAACACATACCTGGTCCAATAGATGCCGAGCGCGCCGTAGGACACCACGCCGTACTGGCCATCGGGCACAATGAGCAGGTCCGGTGCAGGGTTGTGCTCAATCCAGTATTCCATGCCCTTGAGGCCGAGTTCCTCCTGCACGGTGCCGATGAAGATGATGTCGCCCTTGCTGGTGAACTGTGTTGCGTTCATTGCACGCAGCGTGGCGAGCATGTTCGCGACGGACGCCGTATTGTCGCCGACCCCGGGCGCGAACAGCGTATCGCCGACACGACGCACCTTCGTGTCGGTCTCCGGCGGAAAGACCACGTCCATGTGCGCGGCAATGGCGATCACCGGTCCGCCGCCCGTGCCTTTGCGAACGCCGGTCACGTTGCCGATGGAGTCGACGGATACACGCAGGCCTTCTTCTTCGAACACCTGCTTGACGTACGCGCCTCGCGCCTGCTCGAGCTTCGACTTGCCGGGCGTCTCGGTGAGTCGGATCCACTCCTCGACTTGTTGCGGAAAGCGCTGCTCGATCAGGGACAGAGCCGACTTCACGTCGGGGCGTTCCATGATCGACGGGTCCCAGCTGGTTGGATAGCTCTGCGCGGAGACCGGCGCGGCTACGATGCACAGCGCGGCGGCGAACAGCAGGGAGGGCAAACGCATGATCGGGAGGGCGGACGGCGGGAAGGAGACGCGGACCCGTTCAAGATGCCACGCGTGACGGGGCGGTGGCCAGTTCGGGCGCGCTCGCTCAACAACTTATAGAAGGCTTCGTGCAGTATCGAGCTGCTACGGCTTCCGGAGCGGCGTCCCCACAAGCCCGCCCGTCATCCCGCCGCGCTGCACGCTCGCGGGCGCACGG